>LCEX01000008.1 GCA_000995415.1 Candidatus Gottesmanbacteria bacterium GW2011_GWC1_43_10 | reverse complement strand
TTTTGTCATTGCGAGCGTAGCGAAGCAATCTCATGAGATCGCCACAGGGCCATTGGCCCTTCGCGATGACGATTTTCTATCGGAAATCTGAACAATTACCCAGTACAGTTCCGCCTTCGTTGTGAGTATTAAAATTGGTTTTAAGGCCGAATAATTAAAAACGCATCAATTTTTTGAGCACCAAAATATCCTTTACAAAACTGGGCGGTTTTTTGCGGATCATAAGGCGCGCAAGAAAAAATATTGAGATAACAACTACGCTCGGAATCAGAAAAATGGCCGGTAATTGAGCTGGTTTCGATGAGTTGGACGACAGAATATCCGGAAGTGGTGGGATTGTCATGTCCGAAGTTGGGTATCAATGTCTTGCCATAGCGTTTCATGTGAATCACTTTGTCACATAAAGTGATGACAAATTTTTGGATTGCTGATTTGGAACTGATTTTTTTCAGATCGCAGTCATAAAGATTGACAACAAGTTCCATGCCATATCCAAACATCTGGCGCTTGCTATCTTTAACTATCGGTTGATGAGTTTTTTTCCACTCTAAGCCCTGAACTTTTTTAATATTGATCATAAAAATACTCTAAAGATTTTTAATTTTTTGTTCAAGGAGGAATTTTTTAAACACATTTTATTAACTATAATTTAGCCTCGCATCATGATACAATAAGATCTTATGTTTAAATTTCTGGCCCGCTTTTTAGACTCCAACGCCAAACAGCTTTCCCAAATCCAGCCACTGGTCGCGCGGATAAACGAGCAAGAGGCGGATATCAAAAAAATCAAACTTACGGATTTTCGTAAACGAACCCAGATGTTAAAAACCAGATTGGGTGAAGGCAAATCACTCGATGATCTGTTGCCGGAAGCTTTTGCTTTGGCTCGGGAAGCAGCCCATCGGGCGATCAACGAACGGCCCTATGATGTGCAGCTGATAGCGGCTATTGTCTTGCATCAAGGAAAAGTCGCCGAACAAAAAACCGGTGAAGGCAAGACTTTGTCAGCCTCACTGCCTCTGTATTTAAATGCTTTGACCGGCCGAGGCGTGCATCTCGTGACCGTCAACGACTATTTGGCCAGAGTCGGTGCCGGCTGGATCGGGCCGGTATACCATCTGTTGGGGATTTCGGTTTCAGCTATGATCCACGACCAGTCTTTTATTTTTGATCCGGAGTATGAAGACAAATCAGCTATTGACTGGCGCTTGAGACACTTAAAACCCATCAGTCGCAAAGAAGCATATCAGGCTGACATCACTTATGGTATCAACTCCGAATTCGGGTTTGATTATTTACGAGATAACATGGTGTCAGAGATTTCCCAGTGTGTGCAGCGTGAATACCATTATGCCATCGTCGATGAGGTAGATTCGGTCTTGATTGACGAGGCGCGGACACCACATATTATTTCTGCACCCGACACCGAACCGACACAAAAATACTATGAAATAGCCAAACTCGTCGAACGCTTGAATCCCGAGACTGATTTTATCGTTGATGAAAAATTGCGGACTGCGCATCTAAATGAACATGGCATCACCAAGGTCGAAAAAATGCTGGGGATTCCCAACTTGTACGAAAAAGATTTCCAGACTGTACATTTGATCGAAGCGGCTCTGAAAGCCAGGACTTTATTCAAGCGTGAAAAAGATTATATCGTCCGCGACAATCAGGTGGTGATAGTTGATGAATTTACCGGACGGCTTCTTATGGGGCGGAGATTTTCCGAAGGTTTACACCAAGCCATTGAAGCCAAAGAAGGGGTGACTATCCAACAGGAATCAAAAACTTTGGCCACAGTGTCTTTGCAAAATTATTTCCGCATGTACGAGAAACTCGCTGGTATGACCGGAACTGCCGCGACAGAAGCCGAAGAATTTCACAAAATTTATAAGCTGGATGTAGTAGCTATCCCCACGCATCGACCGATGGTGCGTAAGGATAATTCAGACGTAGTTTATAAAACCGCCCGGGCCAAATACGGCGCTATCGCTCAAGAAGTAGCTGAACATTATAAGCGCGGACAACCGGTCCTGGTCGGGACGACCTCAATTGATAAAAATGAAATCATTTCTGATCTACTGCGGCGCAAAGGAATACCGCACCAGGTATTAAATGCTAAAAATCACGAAAAAGAGGCGATGATCATCTCCGAAGCCGGAGAAAAAGGTGCAGTCACGGTCGCGACCAATATGGCCGGTCGGGGAGTGGATATCATTTTAGGTGGAGTGTCACCGATCAAATCAGATGCCAATTATGCAAGTGTTTTTAAAAAGTGGAGCATGCGACATGATGAGGTCGTGAAATTGGGTGGGTTGCACGTGATCGGGACGGAAAGGCATGAATCGCGGCGGATTGACAATCAACTCCGCGGCCGCGCCGGGCGGCAAGGTGATCCGGGATCTTCCCGCTTTTTTGTATCTCTGGAAGATGACATCATGCGCCTGTTCGGCGGAGATCAGGTAGCCAGACTGATGACGATTTTTAAATTGCCGGAAGAAGTGCCTCTCGAACACGCGATGGTATCCAAGGCTATCGAACAGGCCCAAATCAAAGTTGAAGGGTTTCATTTTGATAGCCGCAAGCATTTGGTCGAATACGATGATGTTTTAAATAAACAGCGGGAAATTGTTTATAAGCGGCGGCGCAGTGCTCTTGGAGGAAGTGACTTAAAAGACAAGATTCTTGAGAGTTTGATTCATCAAATAGAACAGATCACCATGACGTATGCCGGAAGTAGAGGTGAAATCGAACGCGAAAAAATCATCCAGGAATTTGTTTCGATTGTCCCGTTTGATGAACCATCACAAAAACAACTGGTGACGCAACTTCAGGAGATGCATACAGGGTTAGAGGTTTCCGAATTCTTGGTGAATTTAGTCAAAGACTTATACTCCCAACGCGAAAAACAATTCGGGGAAGAAATCATGCGCCAAGTAGAGCGGTGGGTGACCTTGACAGTCATCGATAATTTGTGGATGGATCATTTGGATGCGATAGATGATTTGCGCGAGGGTATTGGTTTACGCGGTTATGCCCAGCGCGATCCTTTGGTCGAATACAAAAACGAGGCTTTTGGGATGTTTGAAAGCTTGATTGCCCAAATAGATTATGACATCTCGCACCGGATATTTAGAGCCCAAGTCCAACTGGGGCCGCAACCAACCTCTACATTTACTCCGACGATTCGAGCTACGGCTCCGTCTCCCACACCCAAAATCGATGCGGGAGATCTGTTGGGTAGTCTGAAGCAAATGGCGCGTACTGCTTCATCACCACCAACCACCGGAAAAACAACCGGTAATTTATTATCAAGTCTGATCAAGCAGGATTCGCGATTGGTACAGATGGCGGATCGGCAAGTAGCGGGGCGGGGACAATCTTCTCTTAGCGCCAAATCTCCAAAACTCGGCCGCAACGATCCCTGCTGGTGCGGAGCGATGAAGTCCGATGGTACTCCAAAGAAATTTAAACATTGTCACTACCCGCAGCAACCGAGTTAGAAAATGAAGTAAGTGGAGTCCTCCTTAATTCGCTCTTTGTGCCGTTCCCAATCAAATCGGGATGAAAAGGCACAAAGTAAGAATAGGAGGGCGGCAGCGGAAAAAAATTCAAAAAATGCCACTATCCGAATATTCCATAGGTGTCAAACTAAAGCATTCCACGGGTGTGCATGATAGATCTAAAGACCTAACGGAACAATAAATATAATAAGTAGATAACCAGAGGCGAAGTCAGTAGGAGATAGATGAGACCAATTTTGAAAAGTGTCATTATTTGATCACGCATTTCATATCCCCAGCCGGATTTGATGAGTCTGAATTTGACATAATCTCTAAAGTTTTCCGGAGAAATGCTCCAAAACAGGAAATCAAGTAAGGCTCCGGGAATCATAAACGAGCCCAAAAACATAATCAGCCCGAACCAAATGATCAGACCATATTTTTCTTGAGGCACAAGCTGAGTCATATAAATGATTATAAATAGAAGAAGCACGCAGCCGAAACTTATCAAACTAATGCCCCACAAAAGATATAAAAGCGCATAAAAAGCTGGATACTCCTTGGAAGATACTCGTTGTTGTGTTTGAGAGTCAAACTCCTTGAGGGCGAACAGACGTTTAAAATGAGGACTAATCCGCTCTATAATCTGCGGCACAAATACAGCTACCCAAAATTGAGTTGAGCTCATATCGTTTTTTATTTTCCTGATGTTAGGTTATCAAAAACACAGATACCGCGTCAAGAAATTCTTGCTTTTTATTTTTTCGTGTGCATATACTATATGAGAGATAGGGTTCATCAAATGAAAAAATTCATCCTGCCGAGTTTGATTGTGGTACCCATCTTTTTTTGGGTTATCTTTATTACTTTATTTTTTTTGCTTCCCACAGCCAACGCGCAAGCAAACGATGATTGTCAAAGTATATTTGATAAGGAACTTTACAAATGTTTGGTAGAATCTTCGTCATGTATCAACTCTTGTGTCGACAAGGCTAATAAAGCCGCCAGCCTTTCGGTAGATGGCGGTAAGGTCAATCTCGAATGTCAAAAAAATACGTGTGACCCGGCCAAAGAAGCTTGTGATCAGCAGGTGCAGGCAAACTATAGAGCATGTTTAAAAGAAGAGGAAAATACTTCAGTAGACGCGGTGTTAAAAGAGCCTTCTAATACGAAATCTCAAGAAGAATGTTATAGAGCTTATCAAGACACAGAATATCAGTGTGTACAAACACGAACTAGCTGTATTTGGGATTGCACAGATTTAGACAACCAAAAAAAATGCTCTGAGGAGTGTGAAACAGAAGATAGAACGTGTAGTGAAGTGGCCAGTGATGATTTGAAAGCCTGTTTAGATGCAAATAGCAACTCTTCCGCAGACGCGGTATCAAAGCCGCAGTCACCTCAAGAATCTCCAACAGGAGTGGTTTCATCAAAAAATTTGAAATCATTGCTGCGGGCAATGAATGAATTTCAAGCGGCTCAAGCTGAGTTGGAAAAAGTCAAAGCCGCAAATGATCCAGCCTGGGAAGCTAAAAATAATTTTGCTAATAGTTACCAGGCAGCATTAAAAGATGTTCCCAGTGAAACAGAATTACAACTCAAAGTTATGCGCGCCGATTTGGAATATATCAAGGATGCAGCCGGAGTCCCAGGAGATATTGAAGACCTGGGTAATTACTTACAAGGTAAAGGTTTGGGTCCGAGTAGTCGGGCCGGCAAGGTCGCTGAAGTTGGTGAAGGAGTCATCGAATTTATTGATCTCATGAATGAAGGGGAGTCGTTTGAAAATGCTGCTACTAAAGCAACTATAGATACGGTAGCTCCGAGTTTGTTTTACATTTTTCCGCCGCTTAAGGCCGCTGATCTGGTAGCGACTCTGCCTGATGATATTATGGGAGCAGTAGGTGTGCCTAAAGATCACTGGTCACGCACCACCACCGGTTTTTTGGCTGATAACTCGCCAAGCGCTTTTGTTGAACTCACCACTACTGTGATGGTCGAAACAGATACTTGGACCAATGTCGGCGGCGCATTTCAAGTTGCTTGGCAAGATCTCAAAGAAGCAGAAGGTGTAGGCGAAAAAGCTAAAGCAACCCTGGATTTGGTTGGTACGGCGGTTGGGGCTGTACCGGTGGCGATCGCGCTGCGCACCAGAGATCAGGTGTTGGCAGCGGTTGAGCTTTTTAAGATGGGAGCAAGTGGGGCAGGTCAGTTAGTATCCGGCTGGTTCACATCACCTGATTAAATAGTCATATGTTTGAATTTCTGATTCTAGCACAATTTATAAGCGCCTTAGTGACACTAGTAGTAGGTGTTGGCTTCATTACTTTTTTTCGTAAAAGAGCTGATAACGATGTCAAGGAAAACAAAGCTGCAGGATTTTGGGTACGGGCTATTTGTCTTGGAACAGATGCAGCGATTATTGATCTTTTGCTAAGTTTAGTGGCTTATCGCGGAACTCTCGCAGCTAGTGGACACGTGACGATTTTAGTGACACTGGCCTATTTCTTTTTCTTTTGGCTATTTTTTAGAGCGACTCCGGCGATGATTTTAGCTCGGATAAAAATCGTTTCCCAAGACGGTCAGCCGCTCACAGTGTGGCAAGTGACATTAAGACTGATGACGTTTATATTTTTATTTATTGGCTGGATACCTCTGCTTTTTGATAAGAAAGAAAAGAAAGCCCTGCATGATTTGGTGTCCAAAACCCGGGTTGTCTTTACCGAAAAAACAGAAAAAAGCCAAGTCGATAAATGGGTGCCCAAACTTAAGTTTGTCCTCCTTGGCCTGACTATTGCTTTACTGATAGGTTTGATTATTGGTGGTTTGGGAGAAAAACTGACGGGGATTACCGAAAATGATCAAATCTCATTTTTTGATCTTAATAATGATGGCTTGTCGGATGGATTGACTATGGATGTTGATAATGATGGCGTTGTTGATACATTCAAATATGACCTTAACAACGATCGCGTGGTTGACTTGACTACTTTTGACGCTGATAAAGATGGAGTGGCTGAGTCTCTAGACATAAATAATGACGGAAGAATAGATGGTTTTGATTTTGATAATGACAACATATTGGATGTAAAAGTTGCCGATGGTCAAAATGCTATCTTGTTGAGGAAAGTCCTGTTTGGTGTCGGGGTGGCAGGTTTTGTATCCTTGCTCGTTTTTACAATTATTAAGGAAAACAAATTTCTTAATATGATAACCGGGAAAAAATAAAATGAAAAAACTCATTGTTTTATTGTTAACCTTTTTAGGAATGTTTATGGCTGTTGTACCGGTGGCAGCAGAAGAGCGTTGGACAGACGGTAGTAGTGAGTTCGAAGTGCAAAGAACAGGCAACAGTATCATTATAAAAACAACAACGCCTCGAGAATCACGCCCCCCGGGTATCGTAGTCCTTTCCGGCACGATAACCGGCACGACTTTCACTGGCACCCAACATTTAATTGCTGATGAATGTCCAGGTCTTGATCATGACGAGCCCGCAAATGGCACCGTCACCTCTGATGGTTCCATCACCGTGACTTTTTTGAACAACAACTATGATACTGCCGAATGCGTAGACTTACCTGGTACAGAACATGAGGATTCCGCGACTTATTCAATCGCTGTGGCCAGTACTCCTAAGCCCAGCCCTTCAGCCGATCCGATAACTCCTGATTTGACAGATGAAGAAAAAGAAGAACTGGCGTGTCATGAGGGTTGTCAAGCAAACTTTGATGTCTGCATTGACCAATGTGATGAGCAATTACCAGTGCCTCAGCCAACTCCAGAAGATCCTCAGGCCTGTAGAGATAGATGTCAATCCGAATATGATGCTGCTTATTCTACTGCCGTTAACAGTTGTTTCGATACCAAATCCACATGCGCTGATGGGATCACCAATCGTAAAAACCCTGATGGAAGTCATCCTTGTTGGGGGACAGCCATAGATGCGAGCCCGTGTTATGGAGAAATCCAGCAAAAATGCGACGCGCCTTATAAAACGTGTGTTGACGAGATAAAGCTTAATAAAAACACCTGTTTAGACAAGTGTGACTTACCGCCCCCGAGTCCGCCTCCTGATTGTGAAACTGCTTGCCGTGAGACAAAAAGCAGTTGCGATAGTAGTTGTTGGGAGACTAGGCAAGTACGTAATCAGAGTAAGCCTTCTACAAAACCCCAAATCGGACTTTCATCCAAAGACTTTGCAGCTTTGGTTGATGTGATGAATAAACTCCAAGTAGCTCAGGCAGATCTGGATAGATTAAAAGCAGATCAAAAATTTTCCGATAAATATAACGCCCAACTTGATCAAGTTTCCCAAACTCCGGATGTACCCCCAAAAGATTACTTACAAGCTGCGCGGAGAGTATTGGAATGGGTGCGGGATGCAGCCACAACATATAAAAACGCCGATAAACTGCAAAAATATCTAGATAATGGCAAGTTCGGCGCCTACAACCAAGTTTCTTTTATTACTGATGTGGGAAACGGCCTAATTGCGTTTATGGACATGGTCGGAGCAGGTGTATCAGTAGATGACGCAGCCACAAAAGCAGCTATAGACACAGCCGCACCTAGTTTATTTACCCTCTTCCCACCACTTAAATTAGCGGATATGATCGCAAATATTCCGGATGCATTTTTGGCTTTATTTGGTATACCAAAAAACAATCCGGTACGGATAGTTACTGGATTTTTATCTAAGAATTCTCCGAAAGCATTTGTTAAAATCACAACTAGTGCGATGATCAAAACCGGAAATTGGACCAATGTGGGTGGGGCGATTGGGGTCGCATTTGACGACTTTAGGAACGCCCAGGGATTTGGAGAAAAACTAGAGGCTACCGTTGGTTTGGTTGGGACTGTAGTTGGTGCAGTTCCGGTAGCAATTGTGATGAACATCAGAGATAACGTCTCGACTGTTTTCACCGGTTTTAAAACGTGGGGAAATATGGTTTCAAATGTATCAGGTTGGTTAACCTCTTCTTGGTAAAACTATGCAAATTTTAGAATTTTCTATTGTTTGGCAAGTTTTGAGCGGATTATTGACTACTGTGGTAGGAGTGGGATTACTGATATTTATCCGCAAAAGAAATCAAGACAAGATTAAAAAAAGTGAACCGGCTGGGATTTGGGTGCGCGCTATTTGTTTGGGTACAGACTTGGCTATCATTGATATACTCACGAGTTTGCTTGCCTTTCGTGGTAGTCTCACAAGTGCTGGATATATCATCATTTTAATTTCTCTGGCATATTTCTTTTTCTTCTGGCTATTTTTTGGAGCTACTCCGGCGATGATGCTTGTTCGCATAAAAATTATTTCACAGGACGAAAAGCCGTTAAAAGTGTGGCAAATATTAGTTAGATTTTGTATGTTTGCGTTTTTGATGATAGGTTGGGTTACAATTTTGTTTGATAAAAAAGACAAGCGGGCGCTTCATGACTTTGTTGCAAAAACGAAAGTTGAGTATGTGGAAAAGTTTGAGAAGAATTCGATACCAAAAATTCAATTGGGAATGTTTGGATTAGTTGGGTTTTTTTTAATGACTTTAATAATACATGGCTTTGGTGAAAAGCTAACTAAGTATGTTGAGAGTAATCAGGTAACGTTTGTTGATCTCAATCAGGATACGCTTATTGATGGGTTAGCAATTGACGCAGATGAAGATGGAAAAGCCGATGTGTTCAAATATGATTTGAATAATGATCGGGTGGTTGAGTTTACGACCATGGATGCAGATTCTGATGGAGTAGCTGAATCTATTGATTTAAACAACGATGGCCGGATCGATGGCTTTGATTTTGATAGAGACAATAAAGTTGATATTTTAGTTATCAAAGGTCAGTTTTTTATCTGGTTATGGCGAATTTGGTTTGGATTATTATTTTCTGGGTTGGTAGGAATGCTAGTTTTTTCGATTTTGCAAGAGAATAAACTTATTCCAAGTAAAAAAATAACGGCGGTGAAAAATAAACAATGAAAAAGAAACAGAAAAGCAAACAAATAACTATTAAACCTTTATGGTGGGTGATTGGCGCGGTGTTAGTGACAGTGGTCGTTATTATATTCTATCGTTCACCAAAGTATTCTTTGGAGCAGCAGATTGGCAATTCAAATAGTGGATCGGGCCTTATTGTGTATCAAGGAAATGGTTATGAAATCTCATATCCAAAAAATTGGCAACTTGATGAATCAAAACAGGAAGCGCCGGCGGTTATCATAGTCAGTCCTGAAAAGCGCGTCAAAGTATATATACAGCCGCAATATGATCAGCGGTTGACCTCAGATAGCGGAAAAACAGCTCTTATCAAAAACCTGATGGATGCATATGACCAAAATCGGGATTACTCAATTACTTCTGATGAAAGTGTGGAAATCAATGGCAACCAAGCTTTTTTGATAGAGGGAACATTTAAAGAAGAAGGAAAACAGCTGGAGTTTAGTGAATATACATTTTTTGGCGAGTCAGGGGATTTTTACACCGTTCGAATCAATTTTGAGCAGGGGGAAGATATTAAGGCCATAACTAATATTATCCAGTCATTCAAAAGCACTGGACCAAATGCAGACGAAATCAAAGCGCGCAATCTTGTGGAAAAAGTTGCGGAAGTAATTGCCTTTAAAAAACAGGTAGACATTGGAGATCGTTCAGTTTTTACTGTTCGCATTGACCGGTCGCCAACCATAGAAATACCATATTATGTAGTTCAAGTTTACGAAATATTTCCCGACCATACGACAACCTTTAACTGGTACCGCGTGAGTCCCAAGACATGGGTAGTTGAGCGTCAAGATTTAGCCACTGATACATGGAATGCAGTAAAATAACTTGACAGCAGAAATTGCGTTGTTTACGCTTATGGTATGAATAAACTGATCGCGGCTTATATTTTGGGAATCCTATCATTTGTACTAGCTCTGACTGGCGTGTTTAGTCTACTTCTTTCAATTCCAGGGTTACTTCTTTCTATCGCTGCACTCAAAATGCCGGAGAAAAAAATCGCGATTCCTTTGGGTTACGAAGGTTTCTTAGGTAAAAAAAGACTTTCAGCTAGGCCGTTTGTGACGAGCCGTTATTTGGCGTATATTGCCGTGGTTTTAAACGGATTTAGTATCGCAGTGTCACTATTTGCTACCTTTTCAATTCTCGCTCTATTTACTGCGGGCATGAGATAGAGAAGTCTTAGAGCCTGTTTGATCCCGATAGTAATCGGGATCATTACAGGCTCCTATGAGCTGTTTATCCTTTGAATACCAGTTTTCAAACAGGCTCTTAGCGGGAGATATTTTCAATTGTCAAACTTAAATGATTTAAGCATGGTCAAGAGCGCATTTTCATAAACCATTTTATAGCTGTCATCGCCTGCGGCAAAAGTAGCCATTCCAAATACTTTCCCATCTTTGAGTGTATAGAAGTATATAAAACAGCCAATATAGCATTCATTTACTTGTTCAAAAGTCACACCACCAAACGTCATTTGCGAAAATTTTGCTTCATTACTAAAGTTGTCTTTTAACCAGGATTTAAGATCAGTGTTGATCGCAAATGGTATAGCGATACTTAAGCGCGCTCCGTCAGTTATCTCTGTTTGGGCTTTTTGGGTCGGGCCGGTTTTATTGAAGGATACGATATCTCCATTTTCAAATGCTTGAGTATCACTTCTTAATTCCCAACTCTCGGGATAGCTGATACTAAAACCAATCTCTGAATTTTGATAAACCCGATATGCAGTGCTTTCAGATGGTTTTGTTTCAGTATTCCCTTTAAAGAAAACAAATGCTGCCACCAGACCAATAAGTATAAGCGGGATTACGAGCCATTTAATTTGAGAGGTGCTTCGTCCTTTTTTTGCCATAACCCCAAATCATTAAATACCATATTTATGGTACTATATTTTTGGCGGTGTCAATATAGATTTGGGTTTACACA
Organism: Candidatus Gottesmanbacteria bacterium GW2011_GWC1_43_10; assembly: GCA_000995415.1. Taxonomy (GTDB): domain Bacteria; phylum Patescibacteriota; class Microgenomatia; order UBA10105; family UBA10105; genus UBA10105. The sequence continues at coordinate 62,133 of LCEX01000008.1, read as the reverse complement.
CAAAAGATATTGTGTATACTTAAAGTAATGGTAGATTCAAACATCCTATTACCACACATTCAAAAGTCGTCCGAAGTTTCGCCTTCCACATCAATCATTGTTTCAGGACCAACAATTCAAGAAGTGCCCAAGTCGGCCAATCTTATTTTTTGGCTTACTCTCATACTGTCTCTCTTATATCTTTTTAACGCCTACAAAACCTTGGCCGTAATAGTTATCTTAAATCAGGTCACGTCGAAGGTAGGAATGCTGCCTTATTCTATGATTACTATCATGCCTTTGATACTAGTATATCCAGTCGTAACTGTTGCTTCCAGTCTCGCTCTTTTTTATTGTGCTTTCAAGATTAAAACCGGTTCTTACCTCGGTATTAAGCTAATAATCATCTTTTCTCTCGTGTTATATTTAACTGCCTTCACGTTGGGAAGCATAATTGCTTATCAGTTACCAAAGTATACTGCAGCAAATTCTGCTGTTCAAGCAAACCAACCATGAATCTATTTCTAGATCCCACCGCTATTTTTACTATTATCGTTATTTTTTTGGCTCTAAAGAACCGAAACGCTTTTTCCGAAGACAACCCTCATGTCTCAACCCGCCAAAAAATCTGGTTAGTTATTTTTGCTTTGATTTGTTTGCCTGTCGTTATCACCTCTATTTATATTGCTTTTAACGCTTACTATCTCAACCATACCGATTATTGGTACAAGAAAGCAGTCTCCATGGTGAATTTCCACCTTTATGAAATTAAGCCTCCAACAGGACTGGTCATTGATAGTATTTACAAAACTGGTGAAAAGTTTAGTCCGGAACTCGATGGAGCAGTCCAGACAGTTATCAGTGCGCCTCTCCGAGGGCAAGTTTCAGGAAGTATCCCTCTTATTATTGTTCGTCAAGTTGGAGTCAGTAGTGACTTTGATTTGAAAACTTTTGTAGATAAGGTAGCCAGTGCCTCCTCGTCTCGAAGTGTTTTACTTGTTAGTTTAGTTTCATCTGAATCAAATGCCTTTCTTGTTCAAACAACTACCAACTCTTCTTCGTTTCATCCACTTTTTTTGTACTTAATTACCTCAGATAATACTTTAGTTTCCATTTCCACTCCTGACCAACCAATAGAAACCCTTTTTCAGGTCGCCAGATCATTTTTTTCTACAACATCTTTATCTCCAACAATAGTTTTTTTTCACCAACTCCCACGCCAACACCCAAGACATCCGCAACTATACCCCAACCCATTGCGTCTATCGTTCTCACGCCAACACCTAGCTCTAAATTTGTTTCCTCTGGAACTCAGACTCTTGAATCCGGTATCACAGGTGTTATCACTTCAGCCAACGTTAGTGGGAATAAGCTGGTTATAAACGTCACATTTACCAATACTGGGTCAAGTCAGCAAAACGTAATGGTAATTAGATTGAGCATGCGTAGCCAAACTCTTGGTACGCCGAACAACGAAAATATCACTAATCTTCCGCTTTCTCCAGGTCAAAGTAAGTCGCTTAGTTTATCGTACGATCAAATTTCCAACCCCCCATACACTTGGAAGTATTCAACCTCGTCAGGTGGTTCGGTAACTTTAGGCACATATACACCATGATTGTAGGATAATACCGGATAGCGGCGGGAACCAACCTGTGCAAAAATATTCAGTAGACCCTACAACTACTTAGAATGAGTGACACAGGCTTTAGTAGGTTAACTATATTTTAAAAATATTGAAAGGAGTTACTTATGACAGAAGCAAATATCCAAGAAATTGATACTGTTTCAACAAGTGAAAATAAATTTAGTTTCGTTCATTTCGTAATTGAGGTTAAATAGGTCAAATGTCGAAGAACAGACAAAAATTTATCCTCGTTATATTTGTTGTGGGAAGTGTTATCTTAGTGTTATCTCTGATAAAGAGAGTACAAACCAAACCAATATCTTTTAACCAGTCTCTTATCCAGCTTTTCCCCAAACCCAGTTCTACACCTGATCCGTTTATCGACTTAACCATTCCTTATTTACGGGAACGGAAGTATCAAAGTGCTTTAGCCAGTCTTGAAAAAATTACCCAAAATTCAAACTATACGAGTTATTTGACTAGTTATACATCAGATAATCTGAGGGTTAACGGATTGTTAACTATTCCTTTGGGTCAACAACCGGTGACAGGTTGGCCGGCTATTGTATTTGTGCATGGATATATACCTCCAAAACAATACGCGACTTTGGAAAAGTATCAAGATTATGTTGATTTTTTAGCCCGTAACGGCTTCGTGGTATTTAAAATTGATTTACGCGGACATGGGAGTTCTGAGGGAGAAGCAAGTGGAGCATATTATTCTTCAGATTATGTGATTGATACATTGAACGCGCAAGCGGCTTTGCAATCTGCAGATTTTGTTAATCCGAATTCTGTCGGGTTGTGGGGACACAGTATGGCGGGTAATGTGGTTTTCCGAAGTTTGGCAGCCAGACCTCAAATACCAGCCGTAGTGGTTTGGGCAGGAGCCGGGTATACTTATTCAGACTTAAGGGAATATCGCATTGGTGATGCCAGTTATCAATCGCCACCGACTGGTTCAGAACGCGCTCGCAAAAGAAAAATTTTGTTTGATACCTATGGAGAGTTTGATCCAGAAAACATTTTTTGGTTGCAAGTCGTCCCCACGAACTATTTAACTGATATCAAAGGGGCGATTCAAATCCATCATGCCACAAATGATGAGGTAGTAAATATTGAATACAGCCGAAACCTCAAAAAAATCCTTGATGCGACCTCAATAGTGCACGAGTTATATGAATATCCAAGTGGCGGACACAACCTGACCGGATCAAGTTTTACCCAAGCCATGCAGAGAACAGTGGAGTTTTATAGAAGACATTTAAAATAACTTAAATGACGTGATCTCTACCGGGCTATATTCTGACTAAAGAAGTATAATCAATGTAGAGTGTTTTATAACAAAAAAGCGCAAACGGGAATAACTATGACAAAAACAAAAATTCTGTTATTTTTGATCTCCATTTTTGTGTTTCAGTCTTTTATAGTCAGTGTTTCTTCGACTGCATTTGCCGAGGAAAACCAAAACCCAATGATTGCTCCACCAATTTCACAGTCACAGGATGAAATATTAGAAGCAAAAGTAACAAAAATCTTGGAAGAAAAACAAATCGTGGTCATGGATAATAAAGAACAATTGTACCAGAAACTCGAAATGATGATTACGCGTGGTTCGTTAACCGGTAGGACAATAGCGGTTGAAAACGGAGATCTTCCCACCACTTACTTACAACGGTATAAAGTGGGTGATCAGTTGGTGTTGACCTATAGCCGAAACTTTCAGGGCAACGATGTTTATTACATTACTGATTATGTTCGACGTGACGGGTTGTTATTGCTTTTCCTTATTTTCGTGGGTGTAGTTATTTTAATTGGTAGATGGTATGGGTTGACCTCGCTCATCGGTATGGCTGTATCATTTCTGGTTATTTTTAAATTTATCCTGCCGCAGATTTCCTCTGGTCGTGATCCAATTACTGTTGCCATCAGCGGTTCGTTGTTTATGGTTCCAGTGACTTTTTATCTTTCGCACGGGATTAATAAAAAAACTACTATAGCGATCATTGGTACGATTTTATCATTGGTAGTTACGGGAATCCTAGCAAGCCTATTTGTAGAAATTACTCGGCTTACGGGTTTTGTTTCTGAAGAAGCTAACTACTTACAGGTTTTCCAACCTGGAGTTATAAACATAAAAGGTTTACTTCTGGCAGGCATCATCATCGGCGGTTTAGGGGTATTTGATGATATCACAGTTTCTCAATCAGCAATTGTAGCCGAATTAAAAAATGCTTCCAGACACTCTACTTTTGTTGATCTATATAGCCGGGCAATGAAAGTAGGACACGACCATATTGCATCGATGGTAAACACATTGGTGCTGGTATATACAGGAGCCGCACTTCCGCTTTTACTCTTATTTATTAATAACCCCAGACCATTTTCAGAAGTCATCAACTACGAAATCATCGCAGAGGAGATTGTAAGGACATTGGTTGCTAGTATCGGGCTCGTTTTAGCTGTCCCGATAACGACTCTCTTAGCTGCATTTATTTTCGCTAGGAAATCGGAGGAAAGAACGAAGTTAAAATGAATAGTGTTCGACCAATGTGAGAAAAATTCTATTACTAGGGATAATCATTTTTATTGTTACAGGGTTTGTATATATAAGATCACTAAATAACCAAATGCCTTCTTTTAACTCCCCTCAAAGTTCAAAACCAACTCAAGTAGTACCAGCTGATTCTTTTGCCACTACAGTAATTGCAGAAAATCTAGATACACCTTGGGGAATCGCATTTCTTCCAGATGGAAGTATATTGATCACAGAACGACCTGGCCGAATCAGATTGATTGATGTTAGTGGAGTGCTAAAGCCTACACCGGTAGTCACACTTAAAGAAGCAAAAGAAATCGGTGAAGGTGGTTTACTAGGGATCACGTTGCATCCAAATTTTTCCTCCAACAAATACGTGTATTTATACTACACGTATGCAGCTAACGATGATCAAACGCTCAATCGGGTAGTGAGGATGACTTTCCAAGATCAAAGAATGGAAAACGAACAGGTAATTGTAGATAAAATTCCAGGAGCTTTCAACCACAATGGGGGACGCATAAAATTTGGTCCAGACGGTTTCCTATACGTTACTACTGGTGATGCAGAAGAACCTTCACAGGCTCAAGACCTAAATTCCCTAGCTGGAAAAATTTTAAGAGTGACGGATGAGGGAAAACCAGCTCTTGGTAATCCATTTAAAACTAAAATTTACTCTTATGGCCATCGCAATCCCCAAGGTTTAGTCTGGGATAAAAGGAACAGACTTTGGGCAACAGAACATGGCAGATCAGGCACAAAGTCTGGTTTAGATGAACTCAACTTAGTTGAGTCTGGTAAAAATTACGGTTGGCCAACTATTCAAGGTGATGAACAGAAACTAGGGATGGAAGCATCACGTTTAAATTCTGGTTCAGATACTTGGGCACCAGCTGGAGCAGCTTTCGTAGGTGAGTCTGTATTTTTTGGTGGACTAAGAGGTCAAGCTCTTTATGAAGCTATTATTCAGGAAGACAAAATTATTATTAAGGAGCATTTTAAAAAGGAATTAGGTAGGATCAGAGATGTAGTTTTAGGACCAGATGGATATATTTATATTTCCACTAGCAATCGAGATGGTCGGGGTAAAGTAAATGAAGGAGATGACAAAATACTGAAAATCAATATCCAGAAACTTTCTGACTAAAACACAAAGAGTTGGTTAGTTCCGTCAAGTGAGATGGTTAAAGTCGTTGATATGCATTACAAGTCTTATGCTCAATTGCATTATTTAATGCGCTCAAAATTTACCAAGCGCTTGATATAATAGAACTATGCAACTTAAATTACTAATTAAAATCCCCAAAATCCAGATGGCGGCGGTATTGGTTTTGATCTTTTTTAGCGCCTTTTTATATCAACCTCAATTTTCCAAGTTAACCTCATTTTTACTGGCCGTTGGTTCAACTGTTTTGGCTGATCTGATATTTTTAAAATTGCGTAGCATTAAACCGTTTTTCCCTAAAGCCGGGTTAGTTACCGGACTTATTATTGGGCTTTTAGTCGCACCAAATCTACCTCTATACGAAATAGTTGCAGTCGGAGTGATAGCTATGGCCGCGAAACATTTGTTACGCATTGACAAACGACATATTTTCAATCCAGCCGGATTAGGATCATTTTTGGTGGGAACCGTATTTAGTCATGAAATTTCCTGGTGGGGAGTTTCGTGGCAACAGCTTAGTCTAACTAATTTCAAATTATTAAGTGGATTTTTACTCTTACTGGTACCCGGGTTGATTTCTGTCATCAGGCTGCGGCGGTGGGGGACAATTGGCGCTTTTTGGAGTGTGTATCTTTTAGGAACCTGGGTGATTCAAGTCGGTAGCGGCCAAAATTTTCACTTAAATCTGGATCCGACGACACTTTTCTTTTCCCTGGTGATGTTACCCGAGCCGGTGACGACACCTATACATTACTCCCCACAAATCTGGTTCGGGTTTTTTGTGGGGATCATCTCATTACTAGTCTCGTTACCGCAATTTAGTGCATTTTTGCCAGTAATACTGGCCGATTCGTTGGTATTAGCATTACTTTTAGGCAACTTGGTTTTCTTTAAATATAAGTGATTTTTATCACAAGTTGTAGGTGAAAAAGACATATGTTATATTTAAGTGAAACTAAAAAGGAGGTGAGTATATTATGAGCAAAACCTTAATGGGAGTATTGGTAGCGATAGTGGTGGTAGCTGGGTTGTGGTTTGTTTTAAAGAGTAAAGGCGAAAATACGGTCGTAGCTCCGACAACCAATGAAACGTCTTCCACTACCAACGAAGCCACCAAACCAGCTGAACCCGCGATGGCGGAAAATGCGAGTAGCGTGTCGATTATGGCAACCGGTTTTGAACCGCAAGCATTGACTGTAAAAGTGGGAACAAAAGTCACCTGGACCAATAAAAGTGATGTTGCAGGCAATGTCAGTTCGGCGGTACATCCGACACATTTGGTGTATCCACCGTTGAACTTGGGCGATGTGGCAGCCGGACAATCGGTTTCACTGACTTTTGATAAGGCAGGGACGTATAAGTATCACAATCATTTGAACCCGTCTCAATTTGGAAGTGTTGTAGTAGAGTAAAATTCTACTAGGTAAAAAAGAAATAGGAGTTAGTCAAAAAAGATAACCACGCCTAAGATGGGGCGTGGTATCTTTAGGTTAGAAATGGACAAAAGCAAACAACTACAAAAAATAGCCCGGGAAATTGAGAGCTGCAAAATTTGTCACGAAAGAACCAGTGGCAAATCGGTGCCAGGAGAAGGAGATCCGGATGCCCGGGTGATATTTATTGGTGAGGCCCCAGGTAGAGAAGAAGCCAAAACTGGGCGCCCATTTATCGGTAGGTCCGGCCAACTACTGCGCCGGCTTATTCGCGAAGCCGGTTTTAGTGAAGCAGACGTATTTATCACCAGTCCTGTTAAATACTTACCTGATCGGGGTACTCCAGACCAAGTGCAAATAGCACATGGCCGAAAACATTTACATCAACAACTGGCTGTGATCAATCCCAAAATAATTGTTCTGCTTGGTAGGGTTGCTTGTTTGGGGGTACTTGAACTCTCGGTCCCGATTCTCAAAGATCACGGGAAAATACTCGCCAAAGACGGCCGGAAGTATTTAGTCACACTCCATCCGGCAGCTGTGATCCGGTTTCCCAAATATTTGCCGTTGATTCAGGCAGATTTTCGCAAATTCAAATCAATGCTAGTTTAAGATAAATTTATATGAACTTGTCACCTAATATAGAGCTAAAATCAAAACTGGAAAAACCAGAAGTAATTGGCGCAGTCATCACACAAAGAAAAAATAAGGTAAACTTATGTCCGGTTAATTGGCAGGTAGTATCTTCAGAATATAAGAGTCCTATGGTTGTTTGTATTGGTTTGTCTCATGGAAATTATTCGCGAGAGGTTATTTTGGCAACTAAAGAATTTACTTATGCTTATCCATCACAAGAACAACTAAAAGATATCTTATACTGTGGGACAGTGAGTGGAAGAGAAGTGAATAAACTCAAACAGATGGCTCTTCAGTTTTTACCAGCGAAGAAAAATAAATGCCCAATACTAAAAGATGCAGTTCTCAATTTTGAATGTACCTTAATGCAAACTGTAGAAATGGAAACGTTCTCAATATTGATCGGAAAAATTGAAATAATTCATGGATCTGACAAATCAGCACTGGACAAAATCTATGCATTAGGTGGCATGGAGTACGGAGTTATTGAAAAAGTAAAAATTCTCCAGACCGGAAGAACATGAAAAAGCTAAATTTCCGACGTCGTCAGATTATGAAACTAATTCGTGGTAAAAATCTATCTTATATTCCTGCCAGTCATGAAGACAGCAAAAATCCCCAAGTCTTAAAAAAAGTATTATTGACGTATAAAGATTTGGTAAAGGGAAATGTGCAAATGATCAATTGGGCGAAATTGCCAAAAGGGAAAAAATTCCTGGCCCACTATCATGAAGACATGCAGGAAATATTTATTATTATGTCTGGAAAAATTAAAGTCATTATTGATGAGGAAGAAAGGATTATGGAAAAAGGCGACGCAGTGGTAGTACCTTTTAAGTCAATCCATACGATGGAAAATGTTAGTTCTGAAAATGCAGAATATCTGGTGGTGGGAATTTCCACTGGCAAAAATGGCAAAACGGTGCAAGCAAACTATGAGTAAGAAGATAATTAATCATTTAAAAAAAGTAGACCCCATTCTTGCAACAGTCATCAGCCAAGTACCCCCTTTTAAAAGACGACAGGACGCGGATTTTTATCGGGCGCTAGTTGAATCAATTGTGAGTCAACAACTTTCTATCAAAGCTGCGGATACCATTTTTGCCCGCTTTTTAAAATTGTTTCCTCATGTCAATTTCCCCATGCCCCAACAAGTCAGAGAAATGGATATCGAAAAAATTCGCAGTTGCGGCATTTCCTACGCTAAAATCTCTTATATCAAAGATTTGGCAACCAAAACGCAAACAGGAATATTAAAATTTGACGTAATCCATAAACTTTCGGATGAAGAAATAATTACTCATCTAACACAGGTTAAAGGCATAGGTCGTTGGACAGCGGAGATGTTTTTGATGTTTAGTTTGGGACGAGATGACGTGTTTTCTTATGGAGATCAGGGACTCAAAAATGCGATCAAAAAATTGTATCAACTTAAATCGCATCCTACACTCAAACAAGCAGAGAAAATTTCTTCCAAATGGAAACCTTATCGCTCCTGGGCTTGTCGATATCTTTGGGCGAGTCTAGAGCTGGAGTAAGATTTTGTTGATTTCTTTTACATCAACTGCAATTCTTTTTAACATTTCGGAAACTGACGGAAACTTTTGAACATTACGGATAAATGCGCTAAACGTAAGCTGTAGTTCTGTGTTTTGCGGGATGATTGCATTTTGCAATAGATATGCCTCAAGTGACGGGTCAGTTTCATTAAACTGTGGTCTTGGGCCGAAATGAATCGCTGCTTGATATTTATATTTCCCAGCGATTAACCAACCGGCATAGACGCCATGAGGAAGTTTCAGAGTTTTGGGGATCGCAAAATTGAGTGTCGGAATTCCCATTTTTTTCCCTCGACCTTTGCCTTTGACGACCGTAACAGGAAGTGTCACGTTGATTGGATTCATGTTTTTTGCAGTCGGGTGACTTTTAGCATGGAAAAAAGAAGTATAGCTGCTCCCACAATTTGAGTTAATACCAGGCGCTCATGGAAAAAATAGTAGCCAATAAATAGTGCAGATACCGGCCAGGCAAGTTCGGCAATAGCTGACAAACGTGCTGGCGTATATTTGAGTCCACGAAAATAAATCACCATGGCTACCATACCGGTTGAAAGTGCAATTAATACCAGCGTTGACAATTGACTGTTTGAAAGTGCGGTGAGAGCGGGCGTTGAATTGGTGAATAATACAAAAATAAATGCTAAAGGTATAGTAAATAAAAAACGCAATGCCAGGGCAAATTCTGAAGGGACTTTGCGCAGCGCATACTTATTAAAACTCGTGGATGACCCCCAACAGAACGCTGCCGCTACTGCAAAAAGTGCTGCTGTAATAGTCGGCAGGTCATTTTGAAAATTGATACTAAGCGTTGGAAATGAAATAAAATAAGCGCCAATCATGGCAACTAGAGCCCAGATGAGATAATTTTTGGTTATTGGTTCCTTAAGAAGTAGTTTCGCTGTCAAAATAACGAAGATAGGTTGCAGTTTTTGTAAAAGAATCACTACTGAAAACTGAATATAGTTGATTTTTCCGAGAGCTGTGGTATAAAAAACAGTTCCCAATACTCCTCCCAAAAATGCAATCCAGATAATTGCCCCGATATCTTTTTTATCTAGTGTTTTGAGTTTTGGTATGTGTTTTAGAGCGAAAGGTAAAAGAAAAACCAGGCCTATGATATGTTCATACAAAACTACAACTGTCGGTGGAAGCGAGTAGAGACTTCTTCGGAGTAATCCATCCAAGCTCCAGAGTGTGGCGGCAACGACAATAAACAGAAATCCATATTTTTTTTCCATAAAAAATCCCCCTTTGGCTTCGGGGGAAATTTATACACACAACAATCCCGCCTATTTTTTAGGCGCATGTGTTGCCTTCTTATTGTGCAAGTGATTGCACTGTCCCGATCCGCCACTTGGCGGATAGGACTCCCGACTATACGGTCGGCTGCTGAGTTACACAGCATCATGTCTTGCGACTCGTGGGCTGTACCACCGATACGGAATCACACCCGACCCCGAAGGTAGATACATTATATCAAAAAATAGAAATAACAACGATAAGTAAATACCAAAACCGTGATTTGCAATATTCTCTAGTTTGGTCTAAAGTACCTAGACACTATGGGACAATTAGAAAAAGGGACGCAACTTTTAAGATTACCTCCGAATGACATTTCGAAGTTAATTGGTTCAGGGAAAATAAGGGAGTATCTAACTCAGGAGCAATTTACACTTTTATCTCCATGGTTACCCTTGGTGCAGCTGGGGTATCAATGGAGGGAGGCCGCATTAGAATCTGGAGAAAGAGGATCTGGTTCAACAGTAACGCGGGCAATTATTGATTATGGAACACCCTATGTATTGCTGGCATTTGTGATTGAGGGGGTGTTAACTGATGAAATTGGTGTGCAAAGACTATTGAGAAAACAGTTAGAAACGATAGAAGATTTATGCAATAACTTTGCTTTGCGTTTTGAATATATCTCGGAGCCAGAGAAACAACCAGAGTGGAATTCTTATCAATTGGGTTTGAAATTGCGGGACAAGACCAGAGAAACATTGGATGAGCATGAAGACATTTGGCTAAAATATATTTTTCCCGATCCTGAAAATGATGATTAAGTGAGAGATGACTAAAATTGTCCATTCAATTTTTCTTATGGTGCATATCTTTCTCTTTTCCACCGTGTTTCTTCTTTTAGGACAATTTCCGGCATGTCCATGACCCGGCCAAAAGCAATGCGATCCAAAATTTTCCCTTCCCGTTGAATGCCTAACATGGTGCCGGGAATCACCGAAAATTCTCCCCATTTATCATTGACTCGATCCATAGCTTTTGTAATAGCCCGTTTTTTGAGTTCATCTTGAAAAATACTTGTCTGCGTATAGAGATTTTCTTCCAATGCAAAACAAGTAATTGCCAGAGAACGAACTGGTTTTAAGGGTAAAGCTTCTTTAAGCAGTATTTTACTTGCCGCAAATAAATCACTTGAAGCATACATTTTTTGTGGGAATTTGTGTCCCAGGTGCCAAAATCCATCGTCGTAGCCAATAGCTAAATGCATGCCGCAAGCAGTTAAATTGTTGTCTCTTAACCTTCGGCCTACTTTTTCTACTAATTTACACAACAATTGTTCGATTTCTTTGACATTTGTCGTCCGTTTGGGGAGTGCATATTGATGTCCAATAGATTTGCGTTGCCACTCAACTTCATCAACGGCAAGTCCGTGAAGGCGCAGGTGCCAATAGTAACCGTTGATAGATTGAAATGCAGTTTTGAGTTGTTGCAAAGAGGCGAAATAAAAATCCACCGGAGTTTTGATGCCTACAGATAGTAAACGCAACGCATTGCGTTCTTTGATATATGGGAGGTCAACCAGTTTCAGAGAAGATAAAATATTCAAAATATTGGACTCATTAATCTCATCTAGTCCATCAGGTTTATGGATGCCGGCAGCCAGTTTGGCCAAGTACGGATTGGTGGAGATGCCAATTGACACTGTCAACCACTCGCCAATTTCACTTTTAATACGCCGTTTGATTTCATGGGCAATGTCGATTAAGGATCTTTCAGAAAGAATAGTTATCCTGGCTTGTCCAGGATCCGTTCTTATTTTTTCGGATTCTGGAGTCGTCTCCGCCGCCTGGCGGATCCTCCCCAGAATGACGGGATCAAATGAAGAAAGAAAATAACTAAAATTCAATAGCATCTCGTCAATTGAACGCACGGAAACTTCCGGCGAATATTCGTTAAACAATTTCAGAAGTGCACGATTGACGAAGCGGTACTTGGGTGGGTCAGAGGGAAGTACGATTAACTTTGGACAAAGCAGTTTGCCTTCTTGCACTTGCATTCCGGTTTTGACGCCATATTTTTTGGCTTCGATTGAAGGAGCCAATATACAACCCCGCGGCGTGGTATAAGCAGCTACGACAATGGGTTTGCCACGAAGTAACGGATTGGCCTGTTGTTCAATGGTCGCAAAACAGGAGTTCAAATCAATATGCATCCAACTAGAATGATTATTGCTGAATTGTTTCATTGTTATATATTATTAGGGTTGTCATTCCCGCCCTGTATGTCATTCCCGCCGCCTGTCCGCCTATGGCGGAAAAGCGGGAATCCGTTTTCAAAGTAACTATGGATCCTTCGGTCAAGCCGGAGGATGACAGAGTATGTAACTCCTAATTTCAAATTGAAAATTAGTTTGTGACTCCATCTGCTACTTGTTCCAGTGTCCAGTGCAGGGTTTTGGTATCAAGAGACAGGAGAAAATAATGGTTTTGGTCACAGACGGAAAACATGTGGATAAGCGTGTTGCCTTGATAAAGAGTGTAATGGAGACCTATTTTTTGGATTTGATAAATTTGGTTTTTCCAGCGGAGTTGTTTGGGAATTACCACGCCGGTTGAGTGGTTATATACTAAATTAACCGAAACCTTTTCACCGATTTTTTCCAGCATAGGCTCGAAATATTTTAATTAACCAAAAAATAACCGAATTAATAATACTGGAAAAAATACTGTGTCGTCAAGTCATACAAACATGGTCCAACTATAGATTAACCTATCAAAAGTTTAGGATAGAGATTGAGTTATTCATGTTACGCAGCGTCATTCCCGCCCCGATTTTCATCAGGGTAAACTCCAGCGGGAATCCAGGAAATAGATTTCCATTTTCATGGGAATGACAAGGATAGATGCGTAAGGTGAGTGAGTTAGTTAGTTACATATTCTGGAGCTTTAATGCAAGAAAATCGTCCCAGTGCCAAGCATGATCAAAATAGCAGCCAAACCCAGCAAGAAAAGCGTAGGTGTAGTAGCTCCAGTCACCGGTACCGTCGGTGAAGGACTCACTCCACCAGCGATCGGTGAAGCAGACGGGGTGGGGGTAGCGATAGTTGTACCACCGGTGCCGCCGCTTACGGAGATGGTAAAAGTAGCGGTAGCTGTTTCATTGGTACCGGCATTATCGTTACCGGTGACGGTCAAAGTATAGCTGCCGTTTGGTAGGTCAGAAGTTGGGGTATATGACCAATCGCCGCTAGTATCAGCCGTGATCGTACTGGTAGTCACCGGATTGGTATTGATGTTTACGACGACCAAAGCGCTTGCGAAACTAGTGCCGGAAAACGTGGGTCTAGCTGTAGTCAAAGTCGCGCCGTTTACCGGAGAAGTGATTTTCGTTACCTGTGCCGGTGAAGCTGACGGCGAAGGTGATGGTGTAGGTGTGGGTCCACCCGGCGAGCTGGATGGTGACGGTGACGGTTGGTCAGACGGACTAGCCGAAGGTGAGGGGCTGGCTCCACCCGTACCAGTGATGACAATTGATGCCGGATTACGGTTACTCAAGAGCACGCTTTGAAAACCTTCGCCTTGAGCTCTGACTTCGGTCGTATCGGCGACATTGATGGTCACAGCTGTGGTAGTCGGCGCGAGTGCCTTGAGTGTCAATGTGGCGATAGTGCCCGTGCCTTGATATGGTTGTCCCGGACCAGCTCCAATACTGATACTGGCTGTACCACTACCTAGTACCCGATCAACCAGAACTTGCGGTAAAATAGTTCCATTCTGCAAATTTACGGCTTCTAAGTAAGTTGGATCAAAAGCCAGGTTCAGTTTCACAAAAGTCACCAAATTTTGACCGGTATCCATCTGTACATTGATGGTGAATGTATCATCCACATTTTTAGTTAAGGATAGCGGATCAAAATAAATCGAGGTTGAAGGAACAGCCCGCTGGCGGATTTCTTGACGCTGTTTTACTAGAAAAAGCGTGATCGGAATTGCTAGTAGTAGTAAAACAAAAGCTAAAATGAGCAGAAATTTTTTCATGTTATTCTAATATACACTAATTCTTGACTTTACTGCAAAGCAATATTTTTGAGTTTAAGACAAAATGGTCATAAGTTGTTCATTAAAAAGAATCACGGTTTGATCTACTGAAAAACCAATATCTTTTACTTGGTCTTTGAGTCCAATTTTGGTTTTTTCCCGTTCAAACGAAAGTGGACTCACCAAACCTTGAGTTTGCGTTAAGGCTTTCACTTTGATTCGGAAAACAACGCCTTCGCCTTGACCGTATTTTAAAGAACCGAGTGTATACGAGATTTTTCCCGCCACCGGATCGACAGATTTGGCTAAAACATCTGGTTGTGATAGGAAAGGTCCGGGTTCAATACTTAAAATCGCAAGTCTAGCCGGGTCGAAACTAAAGCTGCCCTGGACGATGACTACACCCAGGTCGCGTGAATCGATAGTGACATCATAAATAGTTTCTTCGCCCACATGTAGAGAAGTGGTCTCTGGTGCAAGTTTCAAGTCCACCCGGATAGTTTCTTGGGTATTTGGGGTAGTCCGCGTGATAGTGGGTGGAGGACTAACTCGCGCCGAGTTATTTTTTTTGACGATCGTACCCAAACCGATTGCAGAGATGGCCACGACCGTAAACAAAGTCAAATACGTCCATATCTTCATAAAATATCACGTTAATTAACGCCTGTTTTATTGTAGTTAGATACGATATAGGTATAATCATCCAAATCGATTTGACCGTCAAAGTCCACATCTGCGACCAAAGTACAGGCGGCTGGATCGATATTTACTGGATTGTTGGGACAACCGTAGTTGATGACTAAATCTGTATATCCCAATAGTACTTTATTGGCATTATTGGTATCTCCGGTAAGTAAAACCAGGTCGGATGTAGCGAAGTTGGCTAGAGTGGTTTGGTTGGCGGTGATAGAGATGCTGCCCAACAGCCGGCGCAAGTTTTTCGGCCCCTTGACATAGACATCATAATCACCCACGGCCAGATTGGTGAGGGGACTTGCGGTATTGGTATAGACCCACAAATAATAATTTGGAGCTTGGATCAAAACTTGCTCGCCGTTTGCGGCGAAAGTGGCGTCTTGGGAAGTGATTATAGTTGTACCTTGTTTGAGCTCAATATTGGCTGTCAGATTTGGTTGGATACCAGGTTTGCCCACGCCCTCAAACAAAACTTGCAGCGTAAGTGATCCGGTGTCACCTGGTGAAGTGGAAGGTGTGGCTGATGGTGACGGACTGACTCCGGGTGAGGCCGAGGGAGTAGGTGCCGGAGTCGTAGATGGTGATGGAGATGGGGTCGGTACGGCTCCACCAAGGGTTATTGTCGCTACTGAAGTGGGCGCCGCCAGAATATCTTCAGGATTACCCGTACCGGTGGGTTCAATCACCACATTCGAATCGGTAGTTACCCCAGTTCCGTCATATTTAAAAGTAAGTAAAGTTTGGCCGCTGGCGGTTGGAGCCACTTGGAAAGTGAACGTAATCACCGGACTCAAAATCGTATTTGCCGGATCGGGTGTCGGAAGCACATCGTTGGCCCAATCAAAAGCGATAATTCCAAATTCCACTACACCAGATCCGCTCGGACAATCAGTGCCGCTGCCGCCATTTAAGCCAGTATTGGCACAACTCATGACTCTTGAAGTATCAAACGTACCACTACCGTCATTTACCACCGGCGCATAAGTTTTAAAAACAGAATTGGTTTGCAGCGTTGGTCGAGTGACGTTTCGCAAAGTCAGTTGATTTTTATCAAAATTCACTAGAATATCAGCTCCGACCGGAGCCTGACCACCGCTATCCAGATTGACCGATACGTCAAACGTGCTTTCGGGAGAAGTTGGGATGATAGTCGGAGTAAAACTTAAAATTGCCGTAGCCGCGGTAGCTTTGGTCCGCAATTCCTGCCGTTTTTTGGTGAGTTGCAGAGTAAAAAGTGTCGCCAGTGCAAGGAAAAGCAATAACCCGATCGGCAGTAGCCTGGCTTTATTGGCTTTTACATATGAAACAATATCCTTCATAAAAGAGGTCTCTAACTTATTAGACATCATCTGCGCTTCGATGTCAATAATTAGTTCAAGAGAGTTTGCGGTAAGATAGGAAGTTAGGATAAAATTTAAAAGACAGATTATGAACATTATTCGCGGAATCGGGATTATTTTAAGTTTTATTTTTGTCGTCAGTCTGGTCTCATTACCGGTTCGTGCAGAATCCTTGGGTTCTCATGCTGTGATTATTCACCAAATCCGTGGTCCCCAAACCTGTTGGGTCCCCAAACCTGTTGTCATGGGGGAACCTCGGATATATTTTCGGAGATCAATTCGCTCGATGAAAATAAAAACTTACCTTTGGCTTGGGCTCTGCGATACGATGCTTTGGTAGATAGCGCAACTATTGAAAAAATCAAAAATTTACCCCGGGCTCAATCTTTGGGAATTCTTTTGGAAATCACCCCCCAACTTGCTTCAGCCAGCGCCGTGAATTACAAAGGTGAAAGCAGCGGATCTGATTGGTACTCGGCGCGTAATGCATTTCTCATCGGTTACACCCAGACTGAACGCAAACAATTGATTGATACAGTTTTTGGCGAGTTTCATACCCAGTTTGGTTATTTCCCTACATTTACAGTCGCCTGGATGGTTGATGCCTGGTCGCTCAAATACATTCATGATGAATACGGAGTAGAACTTCATGAAATCACAAAAGAACAATATGAAACAGACAGTTATACGCTTTATGGGGGGATTTTTGATGCTCCTTATTATCCCTCTTTGGGTCATCCGCTGATTCCCGCTCCAGACAAAGCTAGTCAACTTGATCTTGTAATGGTGCGCCAAACCATAAGTGATCTTGACCGAAACTACGGATCCTCTTTTACGTATTTTACTTCACAGCCCAATGATTATTTACAAAATCCTAAGACTCCTGGCACCAATTATTTCACCAGTCTACTTGATCAAATGATTGCTCAAAAAGATGTCGGACTCATTCTTTTAGGGCTTGAAAATTCAGCCGAGTGGGTTGACTTTAAAGCCGAATATCAAAAACAACTGGCGCAAATAGTCCAAAAACAAAAAACAGGCGAAATCAAAGTTTTTTCACCACATGAATACGCGGTACTTTTCAAAAATCAAACTCCTCTAAATTCTAGCCGGATGCTTAAAAGTCCGCGCTTTCCCGAGGAAGGGACGGTGCTCTGGTACTTTGGCCGCACGTATCGGGCGCGGATCCAGGTGATTGGCGGAGATTTGTTGCTTACAGATCTTAGAAATTTTTCACCTCTAACCGATGTTTACCAGACCCAAGCTGCTCAAGTATCGCGCGCTTATTGGATCGTGCCTTATACCATTGACGGTTCGCAGCAATATACTGTCAAAAAGGTACCTTCCAATCCTGATATTTATGCCGGCCATCCGGTACGGTCTGACGACGGAGTCCAACCCTTTGGGATTAAATTATCCGGCGCATCTGAAGCTCAAGTTAAACAGGAAAAAGAAGTGGTGGAAATTACAGTAGACAACAGCCGGATCACACTGGAGCCGGATTTTATTACAACAAACAACTTAAATAGTGGTTTTGTGAGTCCGGTCAAGATGACACTTGTTGAAATACTAAGTAACAATACTCCGCAGTTTATTACTTTTGCCAAACATCCGAGGTTTTTCATAATCCCTGACCAAGCAAACAACACGCTCGCTCTGGGTTGGGAAACTCCCAAACTTGAGCAAATCAAAATGGCGACCATTACTAAAGATCAAGAAATTTGGAAAATCACACCCCTGACTTTAACTGATTCCCAAGTCAAAGAATTGGCTCCTATCTTTCAGCCAGATCTGGGAGCTTTGCCTCTTGATCCTGGGACCTCAACCTTTTATTGGGCCAATACGACGGCAATTGCCGGACGTAACCCAATTCGTTTATTTGTAGTTGCGCTTTCCATTTTGTCGCGTCCAACAAGAGTCCAGTCATTGGAAGCGAAACTTGATGAAGCAGCCCCAATTACAGCCCAAATTCCCGGGCAGTTGGATACAAGATTTGAACCATTCTTTGTCGATTTTGTAGCATCAAGAAGCGCCCAGTCAGAAGTTGCCTTAAAAATTAATGGTAATAGTTTACCGCAAACTACAACCATCAAGTTTTATACAGATTGCCAAAAAGAACCGTTAACTTGTTTCATGAACCGGGACCAGCTCAAAGGTTTTGTTTCGGTTTTGTTGCAAGAAAAAATTGCGTTTTATACCAAACAAATAAAAGATCTGACACAAAAAGCCACATCAGGAATAGAAGAGAAAATTAAAAAATATTTAGGCAGGTAAAATTATGCCGACGATTTTGTTTACATTTTTATTTGGGATATTTCTGGGGTTTAAGCATGCTCTTGAAGCAGACCATCTCACCGCGGTCATGACACTCGTGACCGAACACAAAAATTCATTTCGGGCAGCCCTTATCGGTACGTTTTGGGGGATAGGCCACACCACGACTCTGTTTATGGTGGGGCTTGCCGTACTCATACTTAAAATAAATATCCCGCTTCGGTTGGGACTCGGACTTGAATCACTGGTTGGAATCATGCTGGTTATTTTAGGAATTCGGGCATTACTTAAAACCGAAGAACTTCATGAACATGCTCATGAACATGGGGTTAGTGAACACAGTCATATCCACTCGGACCATCGCCATCACCATCAACACAAGCGCTCATTTTTGATTGGTGCGGTTCATGGACTTGCAGGAAGTGGGGCACTCATGGTGCTCGTGCTTTCAACATTTCGTTCAATAGTTGAAGGTGTCATTTATATTCTGCTTTTTGGGATGGGTTCAATCGTGGGAATGACAGCGATGAGTTTTTTGATTGGTTTGCCCCTAACTTTTGCCAAAAGTAAATTAACCCGGTTTAACAAACTAGAAATGATTTTACAAAAAACTGCCGGCACTTTGAGCATCATCTTGGGACTGGGAATAGTATATGAAATTGGTTTTGTGAATCACTTGTTTTTTTAAAGGATATAACAAAGATATCTTATTTTTTTGCAAACCAAAATGAAAAATTTGACTCGGTGGGCTAATTTATGTATATTGTGGCCTATATCAATATGAACCGAGTCGTTTTAGGTTTGGTAGTTTTATTACTTTTGGGAGCGTTAATCGTTTATGCAACCAGGAAACTAGTGAAAGTCAATTTAAAGGATTTTACGCCGAAAACGAGTCAATCGCAAAGTGCAAAAACTTCACCCACTCCGACCCCGATAGCTTCCCCGGTAGCCTCACCCTGGAGCGGGATCCTACCAGCTACAGGCCTATAGTATCTATTGCTTTTTAGCCCCAATTTTGCTATGCTAGGGTACTTATGCAAGTTAGTGGTGAAACCAAATTCTTCGTGAGCGTGATCGTAGCCACACTCGTGGTTTTGGGCGGTGCAGTGGCCTTTTTTTCCCAACCGCAAAAAGAGGTAGTCGTCTCGGCTGATGTCTTGGGAGCTTGGTCGACCGGACCAACTACGCCTAAAGTCACCTTAGTCGAATTCTCGGATTTTGAATGTCCGGCCTGCGGAGCCGCATATCCGGTAGTTAAACAAGTAGTTGAAAAATATAAGGACGATTTAAAATTTGTCTACCGCCATTTCCCACTTGATCAACACAAAAATGCCCGCCGGGCAGCTGAAGCAGCTGAAGCAGCCGGAGCCCAGGGTAAATTTTGGGAAATGCATGATTTGTTGTTTGCCAACCAAAAAGACTTATCTGATGAAACCATCCAAAAATTGGCAAGTGATTTGAAGTTGGACATGAGTCAATTTAATCAGGATTTAGCCACCGGTAAATATAAAGACAAAGTTCAGAAAGATCTAACAGATGGAACTGCGATTGGCGTAAATGCCACCCCAACATTTTATCTCAATGGCAAAAAACTTAGTCTGTTTTCTTTCACTGATCTAGACGCGGAAGTGGCTAAAGCGCTAAAGTAAAAATCTTTTTGAAAACTCACGACTTCATTTGTCTTAACGAGCGCAAGTGATAGACCCCGATAATTATCTGTATCCCTAACATTAATAAATTGATAGTTTCACTAGCGGCAGAGGTCCAGTATGAAGCCAGGCCGAAGTTGAGGTTAAGCCAAACACCGATCAGATTACCAACCAGTGCCAAGTGACGCAAAAATGGCACTTCTTTTTTGAAGAGCATGGTGAGAGCTGTTATGATCAACAGAACTCCGGCACTAAATTCTCCCCAACGCGTCAAATTTCCGAAAAGTCCGACTTGCGGGATAGCAAATTGCAACAAAAAATCTTTGTACCACGGCAGTGGATTTTTCGAAGCAAAAAAGGTGAGCGTTTTTGGCAGATTTACTATAAAATCCGGTGCCAACAACTTAGTCAATCCAGAACGAAACCAAACCAACCCCAAAAGAAGTTGGATGAGAAGTAGGTGCGTCTGGGGATTGACTTTGGACTTGAGTTGCATGAATCTCAATTATAGATCCCTCGCTGGGGTAATTTACCCCGTCTCAATTATACGCCAAATCTCAAGCAGTGTGTTACCATAAATACATGATCCAACGGACGCATGATCTGGCAGCTGTGGCCCTGGTTTCCTATTATTTTTTGACTTATTCTCCGCCATCTTTAAATTGGGAAACGCTCTTGGGAATTGGCGTAGCGACTTTTATTGGTGGTATCATTCCCGATATTGACAATGTGGCTTCACCGGCTTGGAAACACAAACTTACGCCGTGGGAAGGCAAAGCTTCGCGTGATTTTTTGGATGGTCACCGGCATTTATCACATTCACTTTTGGGCATTTTTTTATTTACGTGGGTATTGGGACTTTTATTAAACACGATTAAACTACCTCATTTGGAAGTAGGGTTAGTGCAACTGGCATTTTTTTTGGGCCAACTTTCGCATTTAATTGCCGATACAGTGACGATTGAAGGAGTCCCTTGGTTTTATCCCATTCCTTTTAAAATCGGCATTCCGCCTTTCAAATTTATGCGTATTAGAACTGGTGGATGGGTGGAGAAATTGATTGTTTTCCCATTGTTGCTGGCGTTTACGATTTGGATATACTACTCCCATCACGAAGTTATTGGGAAGTTTTTGAAGATATAAAGTAAACGTCTAGAGGTTAGAAAATAATGTCATCCTCGGGACTGGTTGCGGTTTTGGAAAAGGCCAGTGCGATGGGAGCTAGTTGCATCCAAATTTTTTCCTCACCACCGCAGTCTTTTGCAGGGCCAAAATTTACAGATAGCGATTGTGAAGCTTTTAAAACTAAAGCTACTGATTTAGGAATCAGTCCAATTTTTATCCACGCGTGTTATTTGATCAATCTGGCTAGTGAAAAAGAAACTTTGCGTGAGCTTTCAATCAAAAGCCTGGTTGAGGATTTGCGGTTTGGCGATAAAATTGGCGCTAAGGGCGTGATTGTTCACACCGGAAGTCACAAAGGTAAAGGGTTTGCCGCAGCTTTGCCAGTTGTTGTTGATTCGATAAATTCAATATTTCGGCAAACTCATGGCAAAACGAAACTGTTACTTGAAGTAGCCTCGGGTGGAAAAGGCAAAGTCGGTTCGACCGGTGAAGAGCTTTCGCAAATGTGTGAGGTTGTTGGTTCTCCACAAATCGGCGTGTGTCTGGATACGGCGCACTTATTTGCAGGCGGTTATACATTTGATACTTATGAAAAGATGGAAAGCTTGAATAAAATGATTCAAACAACTGTGGGGTGGGAAAGTATTGAGTGTATGCACGTCAATGATAGTAAAGTTGCAGCCGGAAGTTTTCGTGACCGGCATGAGAATTTGGGAGCAGGATTTGTGGGTACTCCGGCGCTTAAATTATTATTAAATTCGCCGCATTTTGATAAGTTGCCCCTAATTTTGGAAACTCCGGGGTTTGATGATAAAGGGCCAGATAAGAAGAATCTTGATATACTAAAATCGTTAGTTAAGTAATGTTACATGGAATTAGTAAAAGCTATTCTATTGGGTGCGGTGCAGGGAATATCGGAATTTTTGCCGATATCCTCAACTGGGCATTTGATAATTGCCGAGAATTTACTGGGAATTTCCCAGGAAAAATACGGGTTGTCTTTTGATGCGGCACTTCATTTGGGAACTTTGATTGCTTTACTTTGGTTTTTTAGAGACGATTGGAAAAAATTAGTATTAGCAGCGATAACCAAAATGTCATCCTCTGGCCTGACCGGAGGATCCATTAAAATAGATTCCCGCTCCCCGATCGGAGTCGAGGACAAGTTTCGCGGGAATGACATACGGGGTGGGAATGACAATTCTCAACGCTTGGCGTTTTTATTGCTCATTGGGACGGTTCCCGGTGTGCTTTTTGGTTTGTTACTTGAAAAAAAAGTGGAGACAGTATTTCGCTCGCCAGTGCTCATTGCTCTCACCCTAATTCTTTTTTCCGGAGTCCTTATATATGTAGAGAAAGTGGGGAAGAAAATAAGGGATATAAAACAAATGAATTGGAGGGATAGTCTGACTGTGGGACTAGCTCAAGCTGTAGCTTTGATTCCCGGAGTTTCCAGGTCTGGGATTACGATTTCCGCCGGCATGTGGCGAGGGTTGAGACGCGAAGAAGCAGCGCGGTTTGCATTTTTACTATCCGCACCAATCATTGCCGGAGCCGGAGGGTTGAAACTTATCAAAACCATTGGTTTATTTGCGAGTGGTGAACTAGCGTTTTCGGAACTAACTTTTTTTGCAGTCGGAATCGTATCAGCTGCAATTTTTGGTTATCTCACCATCAAATATTTTTTACGGTTTGTAAGCAAACATTCTTTGTATCCATTTGTGGTGTATAGAATCATCCTGGGTATCCTGGTGCTTCTTTTGGCTTTCAAATAAGGCCCACGTGCCACTTAGTATAACGTGGTATCTTGCAATTTTCGTGGAGTGGAATCCTTCCGAAGTAAAAACGTATTCATCCACATCACAAGAGTGACGTGGTTTTTTACGAAGGAAGATAAATTAATTAAAGCTGAAAAATATGACATTAAATAGACGTAAACGAACGGAGACTGAAAGTAGTTATTTTGTAAGGTAAACTTTCGGGTAAATGATTATTTCGGGAATAAAAATATCTTTCGGAATTTTAAGCAGTTGAACAATAACAGAAGCTACATCCGTTGGTAGTAAATATTCTTCTCTAGCTTCATTTCGGAATGTTGAGTTCATTCCTCCGATTATTGCATTTGTGACTTTTATTCCATTTTCTGCAGCCTCAGAAATCATCACTTTCCCCAAACCGTATAAAGCATGTTTAGTGGTACTATATGCCGCCCAACCTCCTCGGGTTCTGTCGCGAACCTGATCTGATAATATATTAATAATGTAGCCATGATTTGCTGATTTCATCTGAGCAACAAAAGACTTGTATATAAGAAATGGTGTCATTGCATGAACAGCAAACTGTTTTTCCATTTCTGCAATTTCCGTTGTTTCAGTTAGTGTTTTTGTCGTATTAAATCCTGCATTATTGATTATCACATCGATTGATGTGTATTGTTCCTTAACAAATTCACAAAACGCAAAAACATCATCTTTTTTGGTCAAATCACCTGTCAATGTTTGAATTTCTCTATTAAATTGAGAAGATATTTCATTTTTTAAATTATTTAATTCTTCATTTGAACGAGCAGTTGTGACAATTGAATATCCTTCCTTGACGAGATCAACTACTAATTCCTTTCCTAGTCCCTTACTGCCACCGGTTATTATTGCTACTTTCGTGTTTGACATAATGTGATAAAAATAGCTATCTTTTAATAAAAGTATATAACAAAATAACTAAATTTTCTTTCCCAATTTAGGGAGTAATTGTGCTACTCCTTCATGATCACAACTTGGAACTATCAAATCGGCAATGTCTAATATTGAAGGTTTAGCATTAGCAACTGCCACTTTCAAACCACAGGCCTCAAGCATGGGAAAGTCATTATCACTATCACCAATACCTATTGCTTTATCTCTCCCAACGCCAGCTAATTCTAATACTGTAAATACACCGTTCTGTTTTGTAGCTTGAATGTTAGTGATGTCAAGTGTAAAAGTACCCGATTTATGAGCTGCTTTTGATCTAAAATATGCAATATTGGAATAGCTAGATAATTTTTCAAATATTTCTTTTAACATATCTTCTGTTAAATCCTGAAGTGCAATTTTGGTTAGCTTAGAAAGGTGATCTACATTATCAAAATCAAGTAATTTTCCAGCAATACAAACTTTTTTCCAGATATCAAATTTTTTTAAGTACTCAACAAGGTCAACAGCGACATTTTCCGTTAAAACATGTTGTTTTATAACTGTAAAATCAGAAGTAACTATAGTAGCGCCATTTTCCAAAATTAGTGGTGAACGAAAAATGATATTTGATATTCCTTCTATTGCATATATTTCTTCTAAACACCGCGCTGTGCTGATGCTAAAACCGATTTCTGCATCTAAATCGTTTATTGCGGTAACTACGGTAGGAGGTATATATAATTTTCCATCAATAAATGAAGCAATAGTATGATCCAGATCGCAAAAGACATACCGATACTTGGATAAATTTAGTCTCCGCCCTTTGTTTTTAGAAGTTTCACCAACCATATTACGGAAATACAAACTTGTTATTATCTGAATTATAACAGGTTTACCTCAATATAAGGGGTAATTTATCAGATCCCCGATATTTTATTTTTCGAACGAACGTAGTGAGTTGACCTGCCTGTTGGCAGGGAAGTTTCCGTAATATAGTTCTCGACTACGCTCGAACAACAACTTTAGTATCAAAAAGTGAACTGTTACTAACCCCTTCTATATTTGTGAAAATTCCCACTTAGCCGTACAATTACCACACTATGGACGAATTAAAACAGCGAGTTGCAGACATTTTGCACAAGCTAAATATTCCCCAAACCAAACTCAAGATTGAAGATCTGGGCAAAGAAGCCTCAGATCCGGCGTTTTGGCAGGACCAGGTCAGGGCCACAGCCAAAATGAAGGAACTGGCTGCCTTGCAAAAAGAAGTTGAAGAAGGGGAGTTTTTGGAAATGTTAGTCGCCGAGGGGAATGAGACGGAACTTAGGAAACTGGTCGAAAAAATGGAAATCAAAGTTTTCCTTTCCGGCACTTATGACCGAAGTGATGCGATTTTGGCTATCCATGCCGGACAAGGTGGGACTGAAGCCATGGATTGGTCGAGCATGTTGTTTCGGATGTATAGCCGTTTTATTGAAAGCAAAGGTTGGACTTGGGAAGAAATAGAATATACGCCCGGAGATGAAGCCGGGATCAAAAGTGTGACCATCACGGTCAATGGCGCTTTTGCCTATGGCATGCTCAAATGTGAGGCCGGGACACACCGATTGGTGCGTCAGTCACCATTTAATGCCGATAAACTTCGGCAAACTTCTTTTGCACTGGTCGAGGTTTTGCCGGTGATTGAAGATACGACTGAAATAGACATACCGGAAACTGATTTGGAATGGGAATTTTACCGCTCAGGTGGAAAGGGCGGACAAAATGTAAATAAAGTTTCTACAGCCGTGCGACTTAAACACAAACCCACCGGAATCATCGTCACTTGCCAACAAGAACGTTATCAAGGCCAAAACCGGGAAAATGCTCTGAAAATATTGCGGGCCAAACTTTGGGAAATTGAAGAAGAAAGACGGACTCAAGCCCAAAAAGATATGCGCGGAGTTTACAAAAAACCCGGGTGGGGGAACCAGATCAGAAGTTATGTCTTGCACCCTTATCATATGGTGAAAGACTTACGTACAGATTATGAAACTTCCAATACAGATGCGGTTTTGGATGGCGGCTTGGATCCGTTTATTGAAAGTTATTTAAAGAAGTTTTCGATCCGATCGTAATTTTGCTTACTCACTTGAAAAAATCTTACAAAATGCGTATGCTGTAATGGAAGGGAAAAGTTTATGCCCAAGCAGACCGAAAAAAAGGTTCCGGAAACGAAAGAAGCGACCCCCATCATCAAGGAACTGGAACCAGTAAAGGAGACTAAAGTGACGATCAAATTACCAGTAGTATTGGTTGGCTTAAGTATTATCATAGCAGGTGTATTTACCGGATACGTGTTGGCCCAATCCGGAGGTGGAAAAGTTGGTGGATCCTTATCCAATGCTGGTAAGACTAAAGAAGGTTTGGCAAAAGCGGTTGGGGTAGAGGATACTGCAACTTTTAAAGACAGCGCTGAAGGTATGCTTCGGGAAGGCGGTGTAGATAATGAAGGTAGTCATCATTTGGAACGGCCGGGTGGACCATCGCAAGATGTGTATCTGACTTCTTCAACAGTTCCTCTGGATGATTATGTCGGCAAAAAGGTAAAGGTGTTTGGACAGACATTTGCCGCACAAAAAGCCGGTTGGTTCATGGATGTAGGCCGGCTGGAATTACTTGAATAAATATATGGTATGGTGGCGGCGCTTAGGTAAATGGGAAAAACATTTGGAAAAAGCGCCAAAAATCATTATTGTTCGCACGCTCGTCCTGGTTTTTTGTCTGTCAATTGTAGTTGGCGCGGTGGTGTCAGCGAGTCTCAATGTGCTTTCGGCGCGGGCGGTGACTACTCTAGATCAGGAAATCCGTAAACTTGAGACTCAAGATATGGAGAAGCGGATGCAGCTTTTGCGCTATGCACGAAGCAATGTGGATTAATATTTACCGGACCTGTCTATGTTTATTTCTTTCGACCAAGTCACAAAAACATATGGTGATAAAACTCAAGCTTTGACCGATACCAGTTTCAAAGTCGAAAGCGGAGAATTTGTTTTTTTGGTCGGACCTTCTGGAGCGGGCAAAACTACTATCCTGCGATTGTTGATCCACGATCTCGTGCCGACAAACGGGACGATACTTCTTGATAAGCTTAATATTGCCACTTTACTGAAAGCAAAAATTCCCGAACTGCGTCGGCAGGTAGCGATGGTATTTCAGGATTTTAAAGTATTGTTTGACCGTACAGTCGGTGAAAATGTGGCCATTGCTCTCGAGATCTTAGGCAAACCGCCAAACGAGATCACCAAAAAGGTGAAAGAAGTCTTGCAACTGGTTGATCTCACAGACAAAATAAATCAATTTCCCGTACAATTATCTGCCGGAGAATTGCAACGGATTGCGAACGCCCGGTCAATTGTCGGCGGACCAAAAGTATTATTGGCTGATGAGCCGACCGGAAATCTGGATCCGACCACCTCTTGGGAGATATTAAAAATTTTAAGAGAAATCAACAAGTTGGGTACGACTGTCATCATGGCCACACACAACGTCGATATCGTCAATAGTATGCGTAAACGCGTCATCTCTATGAAAAAAGGTAAAATCATCAAAGATGAAAAAAGCGGAAAATACAGATAAAAAATTCAAAATTCAAAAGTCAAAAGTACAATTCAAAATTTAAAGGTAAGGAACTTTTGATTTTTAACTTGAACTTTTGCCTTTTGAATTTTAACTTTTGAATTTATTTTATGGGCACTTTTAGCAACACCTGGCGTCATATCCGACGATCACCATATCAGGCATTTGCCGCAATTTCAGTGATGACGCTGACATTTTTGGTCAGCGGTATGTTTTTTCTTTTGAGCGTCGGTTCGACTATAGTCCTTAAATATTTTGAACAAAAACCGCAAATTATCATCTTTTTCAAAGATACCAAAAAAGAGGCAGACGTCAATGAATTGCAAGATCGGCTAAAACTCATGGACAAAGTGGCTTCAGTCAAATTCGTGTCCAAAGAGGATGCTTTGGCTATCTACAAAGAGCAGTACAAAAATGATCCATTGCTTTTGGAGATGGTGTCGGCAGATATTTTGCCGGCATCAATTGAAGTTTCGGCTACCAAAATCGAATATTTACCAGACCTGGCAAACCTCCTCAAAAAAGAAGCCGACGTGTCAGATATCGTGTTTCCGGAAGATGTGGTCAACATCCTGGTTTCCTGGACAACGAGTATCAGGCAAGTAGGGATGCTGTTGGTCATTTTTTTGAGCCTGGTTTCGCTATTTACGGTAGTGACGGTTATCAGTATGAAGATAGCCTTGAAACGCGAAGAAATTGAGATACTACAGCTCGTGGGCGCAGCCAACTGGTATATCCGGATGCCGTTTATGGCCGAGGGGATCATTTATGGACTGGTGGGATCATTGATCGGTTGGATAGTCAATGTGTTGATTTTGGTCTACGCGTCGCCGCTTTTGATGCCGCTATTTGTAGGTATACCTCTGTTTCCGATCCCTTTGGTATTTTATGCGATTTTTCTGGCCATGATGTTAGCTTTAGGGACTTTTTTGGGTATCCTCGCGAGCGTATTAGCCATCAATCGGTATTTACGAAACTAAGAGCCTGTTTGGAAAGTTTATAGCGATTAGCTTCCTCTCCTTAAGATAAGGAGAGGTGAGGAGGGGTTATGATGAAGATAATCCAGATTCCGTTCATAACTCACCTCAACCCTCTCTTATCTTAAGAGAGGGGGGTACTGGGACTTTCCAAACAGGCTCTAAGGACTCGGTCATGAAAAAACTACTGACGGGAATACTGCTCGTAATTCTATTTGTAATGGCGGTCACTCCGGCCGCGGGCGATCAAATCCAGGATCTGCAAAAACAAATTGATGATCTGACGCAAAAACTTTCCCAGACCCAGGCCCAGGCCCAGACATTGAGTGCCGAGATCACCGCGATGGATCAGCGGATCAAACTGACGACACTACAAATCTCCAATTCAGTTGAAAAAATCAACCAGTTGGAAATTGAAATCAGGGAGCTCAATAAAAAAATCGAAGGTTTGGATGTCACTTTGTCCCATCTGTCCCAGGTTTTGATCAACCGGATCGTTTCGGCGTACAAAGTCAAACGTGTGTCTTATCTGACACTGCTTTTTTCTGCCAATGGGCTAACTGATTTTGTGAGTCGAGCCAAATATATCCAGATTGCCCAGACGCATGATCGCCGGGTTTTAACCGAAGTTCAGGTCGCCAAAGCTGATGTGAGTGACAAAAAAGCCCAGCGTGAACTCAAAAAAGCCGAACAGGAGAAGTTGAAACAACAACTTGAACAGCAAAAAACCATACTTGCTAACCAGAAACAATCAAAACAAGCCCTGCTTGAAGTGACCAAAAATGACGAAGCGACTTATCAAGAGTTACTAGCGTCGGCACGAGCAGAATTGGCAGTGGCTTTAGGTCAAGGACAAGAAGTATTCCTCCGCAATGTCAACGAAGGAGACAAAATCGGATCATTGATTGGTGGGGCTTCAGGATGCTCATCTGGTACACATTTACATTTTGAAGTTCATGAGGGAACATCAATCAAGGATCCAAATGACTATTTAAAGTCAGTAAGTTTCAGTTATTCTTATCCGAGTTCACAATATGGTTATTATGGCACGATAAATCCTAGAGGTAGTTGGAGTTGGCCGATGTCAGAACCAATTCAGATCAACCAAGGGTATGGTTCGCATGACTTTGCCAGAACTTTTTATCCAGGTGGAGTACATTATGGGATAGATATGGACTCAGCTGATAATTCAGTCAAAGCTGTAAAAAGTGGCAAACTTTATGCCGGTTCATTTCAATGTGGCGGTACTTATGCCGGAACACTATACTATGCGAAAGTTGATCAAGGTGACGGGATCACGAGTTGGTATTTACACATGATCCCGCAGTAAAATTTAAGTTAAATGACACTGTCGGAAGTAAATTTCATTCCGGTAAGACAAATAATAACGAATCTATTTCTTCTTGTGTTGTTCTTATTTCTCGCATCGTTTATTCATGCTCAAGTAAAAATTAACGAATTTCTTCCGGCTCCATCAACCGGAAACCCGGAATGGGTGGAATTTTATAATTCCGAAACGGACTCAATTGATCTATCAAATTATTATTTTGATGATGATACAAATTTTAGTTCTGATAGCGGATCTAGCGGTAAAATCGCATTGTCGGGGTTACTCACTTCACAAGCTACTTGTTATTGGGAGTTGTCAACGTATCTTAATAATAACGGAGACACACCTACTTTGTTCGATTTGAACGGAACTGTCGTAGATAGTTATCCGTATACAAATACTGCAACTGATAAGTCCTTTGCCAGAATTCCTGATGGCGAAACTTGGCAGGAAAACCAGACGCCAACCAAGTCACCAACCCGGTGTTTGGATTTGGTTCCGCCAACTCCTACTCCAACACCAGACCCAACTCCCACTGCGACTCCTGCGCCCGAAGCGACGCCAACCCCTACCCCTACTCCAATAGCTTCACCGCAGCCGACTCCGACGCCTTTAGTCAAGTCACCGACTCCACGCCCTACGATTAGGCCCAGTCTGATTTCGTCGCCGACGTTGACTCCCGAAGTTTTGGGTGAGACTACGGTGAGTGCGGAAACAGAGACGTTGGCCGTGGTTCCGCCCTCACCACAAACGGAAACAGATACGGGCAGCGGTTTACCTCTGGGTTGGATTTTAGTCGGACTGGGGATCACGATTTCAGCCGGAGGCGGCGGGTTGGCGTTTTGGCTCACGCAGAAGCAGAAATTGGTATAATGGAGTGGTGAAACTTTTTAAGTATTGGGGACCGGCCTTTTTTTGGATGGGGTTGATTTTTTATTTTTCCGCGCGATCGCGGGTGGCGGTATCGGATGTATATCTCATTCAATTTACTATTTTCAAAACTTTACATCTCATCGAGTACGGGATTTTGTACGTGAGTTTGTTTCGGGCTTTCAGAAATACCAATCATGATCCTGACTGGCAAAATCGGGCACGGGCATTTATTTTGGCCGTAGTTTATGCAGCAACTGACGAAATTCATCAGGTCTTTACCCCGACACGCGAGGGCAGGATCCGGGATGTGTTTATAGATACGATTGGGATTTCTCTGGCCGCAGTCTACTTATGGAAATACTTACCACAAGCGCCCAAGAAACTCAAAAACTTGGCGAAAAAATTGGACATTCTTTAATAAAAAATGGAAAAGGGAAACAGGCTACTATCCTCACTCTAAGTGGGGAATTGGGGAGTGGGAAAACTACTTTTGTCCAAGGATTGGCACGCGGATTAGGTATCAAAAAACGCATCCTCTCCCCCACTTTTATTTTGAGTAGGGAATACCTTTTAAAAAATTCTATTTTTAAAAAATTAATTCATATTGATTTGTATCGGTTGGGTGAACAAAATAAGGTTGAAAGTTTGGGTTTGGAGGAAATTTTTGCAAATCCGGAAAATTTAGTTGTTATCGAGTGGCCGGAGAGGTTGGGGTTAGGATTACCAAAACAAGTAATTAGAATTGAATTTAAGCAAATGTCGGAAACAGAAAGACTTGTTTCAATTAAAAATTTAATAAGGGTTACGTAGTTTGTCATTGCGAGGAGGGATGTACCAGACGGTACGTCCCGACGCGGCAATCTTATAAAATAAATTACATAAGTCATAGTTCAAATTGATTTTTTTATCATTCTTCATTTCTTGCTTGCCCAAGAAATGAAGCAAAGAAAGCCGGCCAGTGAAGGTTTGCCCTGCCTGCCGGCAGGCAGGTTGATTTTCTAACTGCGTTCGTATCGGGAGGAGCACCTCGGACCAGGAGGCCGTTTCCTCACCTTACTCACTTGTAAGAAAATCTACGCAAACACTTCAAATGGCATTAAAAAAGAAAAATGTCGCAAAACACTTC
Organism: Candidatus Gottesmanbacteria bacterium GW2011_GWC1_43_10; assembly: GCA_000995415.1. Taxonomy (GTDB): domain Bacteria; phylum Patescibacteriota; class Microgenomatia; order UBA10105; family UBA10105; genus UBA10105. The sequence continues at coordinate 30,239 of LCEX01000008.1, read as the reverse complement.
AAGGGTTAAAAACGAAAATTTGAGAATTATATTATGGATATTGGAGTAGAAAAAGCAATTGAAGTATTAAACCAGGGTGGTATTATCATTTTTCCGACTGATACGGTTTGGGGTATGGGGTGTCGGATTGATAGACCTCAGGCAATTGATCGGTTATTCCGGATTCGCAGGCGGCCCTTGATGCAGGCGACACCGGTATTGGTTTCCGAAGTTGAAATGGCACTTTCCTACTGGGATTCCCCTTCCCAGATTGTGCGACATTTGGTTGAGAAGTATTGGCCGGGGGCACTCACCATTATTTATAAATGTAAAAAAGATTTGGTCTACTCCCCTGTTCGTGGTGGTCGTGAAAACTTGGGACTTCGGATGCCAAACCAGCCGCAGTTACTCAAAATAATTAAACAAGCGGGAGTGCCCATCTTGGGCCCTTCGGCCAATTTTCATGGGGCGCCAACTCCCATTTCCCGATCTGAGATGGATCCGGAACTTATTAAGCTCGTAGACTTGGTTTTGCCTGGAGGTACAACTAGTGGTCAAGCTTCAACTGTAGTTGATTGTTCTCAAGAACCAGTAAAGATTTTGAGACAAGGGAGTGTTAAATTAATTACTTAATAACTCACCCCTGCCTGCCGGCAGGCAGGCTAGCCCTTTCTTAATTTAAGGGAGGGAATTTCTCCTCTTGAGACAAGAGGAGGTTTGGTGGAGTTATGAACAAATAGATTATGATAACTCTATATATTGACACGTCAGATAGTGGTAAAACCACAGTGGCTCTAATTATTGATGGGATACGCAAAGAATATGTAGAAGTCACAAACAAAGAAACCAGATCGCAAAATGTACTACCGCTCATTGAAAAAGCTTTACAAAGTGAAAAGTTAACCCTCAAAGATTTGACGGATATTAAAGTTCATCCCGGTCCCGGATCGTTTACCGGCGTACGCGTGGGAGTGGCTGTCGCAAACACATTGGGGTGGACACTTAAAATCCCGGTAAACGGGAAACCAATTGAGCTACCTCAATACGCCGCATCAAAATTTGATATCTGAAGTTTGATGTCAATCAAAACCCATACTCGGTCAGGGTGGCGTTGCCGATCCGCAGCCTAGGTAGTTCAAAACGCAGTTTTTTGCACTGGGTAGATCCCGGATTCGTGGTAAAAGCCAATTGATAGCCGTTTTGGGCAAGATATGTTTCGGCAAAGTCGCTTTGGAAGCCGTAAGGATAAGCAAAAACCTTGGGAGAATTAAGCCCATGCTCTTTAAGTTGGGTATCAGCGGTTCCTATTTCTTTTTCTACGACCGCGTTTTCAGCTCCGACATTGCGATGCGACCAAGTATGGTTGGCAAAGAGAACCAGACCTGAATTATTCATATCACTGATTGCATTCCAGCTTAAATATCCCGGATTTTCCGTGAGTCCAGTGGACAAAAAGACAGTGGCCGAGTATCCAAATTCTTTAAGGATAGGATATGCGGTAGTATTAAAATCCACATAACCATCATCAAAGGTGAGTAAAACTGATTTGGATGGGACGGAGGTGCCGGTTTCAAAAAAGTTGATTAAATCCTGCGTTCTGATTACTTGATATCCGTGATCCCGTAAGTACACTAGTTGCTGCCGGAAATAATCATCACCCACTGTCAAAGACTGGTGGCCTTCGGCTTTGGCCTGATCCAAGTTTTGGACATGGTGATACATGAGTACCGGCACAAACGCACACGGACCAAAACGTTCATTCATCTGGGCAAAAGTGAGGGGACTCGGACTGGGGGTAGGTGTTGGTTTTGGCGTAGACGTAGGAGAAGGTAGCGGAGAAGCAGTGATAGTAGGTTTAAGGATAATAGATTTAGACGCAAATAGCAGGCCAATTCCTGAGGCCATCAGAATAAGTCCTACTATCAAAATTTGGCGTATTCTCCGCATCAGGTTCATATTTTGCCCGGTACCTCCCGTTTTTGCAAGTATGATGATACTATCTAATTATTATTTGAACTTCGTAAATAAAGTATACAATTAAACTATGCGCGTACCGCGAAATGTTTTTCTTCTAGGTTTGGTGAGTTTTTTCAACGATTTGGCAGCGGAAATGATCTATCCGATTGTGCCGATCTTTCTGACTTCGGTTTTGGGCGCACCGATTGCTGTCGTCGGGCTGATTGAGGGTGTGGCCGAAGCTACCGCGAGTTTATCCAAATTTATTTTTGGTTACATGTCAGATTTTTGGCAGCAGCGCAAAATTTTTGTGGTCTGGGGATACACATTGGGAGCTATTTCCAAAATATTGATCGGACTGGCTACTATCTGGCCGTTGATTTTATTTGCGCGTTTTATTGATAGGTTGGGTAAGGGTTTGCGGACGGCACCGCGGGATAGTCTGCTACTTGAAAATACAACTCCTACCAACAGAGGGTATATTTTTGGGTTCCACCGGGCATTTGATAGTTTAGGAGCGGTGTTTGGTCCGTTGTTGGCATTGGCATTACTCTTTTTGTTGCGTGAAAACATGCGCCTGGTTTTCTTTTTAGCGTTTATTCCGGGAGTGGTTGCAGTTTTACTCTTAGTTCTGTTTGTTCATGAGCGGCCAGAATCCGCTGTTGTATCCCAACAACGAATCAGTTTTTCTTTTGTGGGTATTTCGCCCAAGCTGCGTTTGTTTTTAGTCATCAGCTTCTTGTTTGCCTTGGGCAATAGTTCCGACGCATTTTTATTGCTACGAGCCAAACAGTTGGGGTTTTCTACCACGCTGGTGGTACTGACTTATGTGCTGTATAACATCTCACAAACTTTGTTTGCGACTCCGGCCGGCAGCTGGGCTGATAGGATCGGTCCCCGACGCGTGTTTGCCGGCGGACTCCTGGTATTTACGCTCGTTTATTTTGCATTTGGATTGATCAAAAACCCCTTATGGTTTTGGTTACTCTTTCCGATTTACGGCGTGTATATTGCAGCAACTGATGGTGTATCCAAAGCCTATATCGCAGAATTTATCGGTCAAAAAGAGTCCGGGACTTTTTTTGGACTACATCAAACCATCATAGCTATCGGAAGTTTCATAGCTTCATTTTTGGGCGGGATCCTTTGGATGAAGGTCAGTCCCGTAGCTACGTTTTGGTACGGGAGTTTGATGTCCGGGATAGCTTTGGTGTTGTTTATAGCCTTCGCCAAAATCCGTTCGACCTAAAACCAATCAACCCTCTTGCAACTGGCGCCAAGCATACGCTAAGCTGTATCTAGGTCTTAAAAAAGATCTTGTTTTTGTTATGTTTGAGTTTTTACACCATTTATTTTTGCCGCACCATACCAACAATTTTCGTGCCAAACTGCTGCAACACGATTTTTTCCTGCTCTACGTGATTGCTTTTTTGGTGATTGGAATATCTTTGCAAACGCTCCATCGGATCGATCCGCAGATTTTGGGGTTTGCGACTGATATTCGTATCAATGAATTGCTTGATTTAGTTAACTCCAAGCGTATAGCTGCAGGTGAAACAGATCTTAAACTAAACTCACAGTTATCCGAAGCCGCAGCCGGAAAAGCCCGGGACATGTTTAATAAAAGTTATTGGGCGCATACCGCGCCTGACGGGACGACACCCTGGGATTTTATCAATAGTTCAGGTTACGTCTACACTGTCGCCGGCGAAAATTTAGCTAAAAACTTCAATGATTCATCCGGGGTAGTTGAGGCATGGATGAACTCACCTTCGCATCGCGAAAACATTTTAAGGGCGCAATATGAAGATGTGGGTTATGCTGTAGTCAACGGGGTCTTAAATGGTGAAGAGACGACACTAGTAGTGCAAATGTTTGGTAAAAGTCTGGCTAGCGCCAATGCTAATTTGGCCAATAAACTTCCCAGCCAACCCGAAGGACTACCAATTGCCCAAGTCAATGCCGAGACAGAAAGTACGCCGGTAGCCAGATTTGTGAGTGATGAAGCTACTCCGACAGGAGCAGTGGTGGCACCCTCTCCGCGAAACGTAGTTTCCGGGTTGGCTGATTCAGTCGTCAAATCGCCGCTTTTTGATATCGGGAAAATCTCCAAAAACTTTCTCTTAGGATTATCAAGTCTCCTGATGTTGCTATTAGTGGCAGATGGGGTTTATGTCTGGCGCCACCGGATCGTACGCGCAAGCGGACGCAACACAGCTCATTTGCTTTTCTTATTTATCATCACCGGTATGGTTTGGCTCATGTCTTTTGGGAGTATAATATAGGTATGCACTTAAGTCATCGGCATTATCACTATCACCATCACGATCTGCAGTTTTTTATTTTGTTGCTTTTGATGACTATCGGATTTGTGTCTTTTGCCAAAAGTATGGGGCAGAGCGGAAAGCAATTACAAATTATTGTCATCACCGGCCTAGCTTATGCCTTTTGGGGGATTTTCCACCATCTTTATGACCGTGACTTAAACTGGAAGATTGTGGTAGAATATGTGGCTATTGCCGGATTGGGGGTTTCCCTTGTGTGGACACTTTTGACTTATATTTATTGAAAATATTATGAAGGGCGTGATTTTAGCCGGAGGCAAAGCGACTCGATTGAGACCCTTGACTTGGGTGACAAATAAACATTTGTTGCCGGTTTACCACAAACCGATGATTTTTTATGCGTTGGAATCGATGCAACGGGCGGGAATCCAAGAGGTTTTGATCACCAGTTCGGTTGAACATTTGCCCCAGTTTATAAACTTACTTAAATCCGGGCGGGATTTTCAACTCAAATTATCCTATGCCATCCAGGAAGATGCTGGTGGCATCCCTCAAGCTATTGCTCTGGGTGAAGATTTTTCCGGTCAGGAAAAAATTCTGGTGATTTTAGGTGATAATATTTTTACCCACAACTTAAGTAGTGCGGTCACTGATTTTGAAAGACAAGCCAAAGGCGCCAAAGTCTTTGCCAAGCATATGCCAACCGACAGCAAACAGTACGGAGTGATAGAGTTGGACAAACACCACAAAGTGGTTTCGATAGAAGAAAAACCCGAGCATCCCAAATCAGATCTGGCTCAAACCGGAATTTACATGTATGACGCACGTGTCTATGATTTTATTCGCCGGCTCAAGCCATCAGCCCGGGGCGAATTGGAGGTCACTGATTTAAATAACTCGTACTTGAAAGAAGGTACGATGACCTGCGAAGTGATGGAAGGTTGGTGGATTGATGCCGGGACTTCTTATGATGAACTGCTGCGCGCGAACAATTTAGTCGCAGAACTCGTGAAAACAGGAAACGAATAAATATGATCACTCAAGTGATTGAAGACACAGCCAAAAAAGTCGCGACCTATGACCTGGACGGAAAAGAAAATGGGTGGCTCATGGAACTGTTTAAAGAAGGTGATAAAACTATAGCTTATATTTCGGCAGCTTTGCCGGGAGCATTCAAAGGCTATCATTTGCACCGCATCCGCGCCGCCCGCTATATTTGCCTTAAAGGGACGATGAAAATCATTCTTTATATTTCCGGCAAAAGAGAGGAACATATCTTAACGCCTGGTAAACGGATATATATTCCCAGAGAAACACCTACTGGTCTACAATGTGTCAGTGATGAGGAAGCTTGGCTCATCAATTATCCAGATCCGCCTTATGATCCATCACTAAAAGATGAGCAGGTGGATTATACTCAAGAAGAACTCGAGCAAGGAATAGTGAAGTAAATGAAAAAATGGCAAACACTGTCTTCAAAAAAAGTTTATTCAAGTCCGTACTTGACCGTTTACGAACATGATGTTATACGTCCAAATAATGTTCGAGCTCCGTATTATAGTATAGAACGTCGTAATTTTTCTGTTGTAATTCCTTTAAACGATAAAAAAGAAACCTATTTAGTTAGTCAATATCGTTATCCAACATCGCGTTACTCCTGGGAATTTCCTATGGGGTCTGTTGTAAATAAAACTCCGCTTGAAATGGCGCAACAAGAACTTGGGGAGGAAACAGGAATTACGGCCAAAGAATGGAGGGAGATCGGTAGTTTTTATATTGCCAATTCAATTTCAAATCAAAAAGTTTCCGTCTTTGTCGCGCAAAGTCTTTCTTTGGGGAAACCTCATCCAGAAGAAAATGAACTTCTTGAAGTACAAAAAATATCCATTAAAAAAGTAGACATGATGATTGCACAAGGAAAAATATTAGATGGACCAACAATTTGCGCGTTTCATCTACTTGAAGTATATTTAAACAAAAGTTCAAATTTATGAAATTACTTGTAACTGGCGGAGCGGGATTTATCGGCTCCAACTTTATTTTGTACTGGCTGAAAAATCATCCCGATGACACGATCGTCAACCTTGATGCATTAACTTATGCTGGAAATCTGGAAAACCTGGTTGAAGTTGAAAAAAATCCCCACTATTCATTTATCAAAGGCGACATTACGGATTCTTCAATAGTTGAGAAAGTCATGCAGGGTGTTGATACAGTGGTCCATTTTGCAGCTGAATCGCATGTTGATAGATCTATTTCCGGTCCGGCCATTTTTGTGCGTACCAATGTATTGGGAACGCAAGTTTTGTTGGACGCCGCAGTCAAACAAAAAGTCAAACATTTCCATCATGTCTCCACCGATGAAGTCTTTGGTGCACTAAAATTAAATACCACGGAAAAATTTTCCGAGACCACGATTTATGATCCCCGCAGCCCTTATTCTGCGAGTAAAGCCGGATCTGATCATCTTGTCCGGGCTTATTATCACACTTATGGACTTCCAACTACGATCACCAATTGTTCCAACAACTACGGCCCCTTTCAGCATCCGGAGAAGTTGATTCCACTTGCAATCACCAATTTACTTGAAGGCAAAAAAGTTCCGGTCTATGGAGATGGATTGTACGTGCGTGATTGGTTATACGTAGAAGATCACTGTCGGGCAATTGAAACGGTTTTTCAAAAAGGTAAAATTGGTGAGACTTATTGTGTGGGAGGATTAACTAGCGACATTTCAAATCTCGAAATCGTTAAGAAAATCGCGGGTCTTATGGGTAAGACTGAGTCAACGATTGAATTTGTCAAAGATCGACCGGGTCACGACCGCAGATACGCGATTGATTGGACCAAAATTCAAAAAGAACTTGGTTGGGCACCACTTCATGATTTTGATACTTATTTGCAAACTACTATCAATTGGTATAAAGAAAATCAAGAATGGTGGAAACACGTAAAGAGTGGTGAGTACCAAAATTATTATAAAATGCAGTATAATACCTCCCCTTAAATTAAGGGGAGATAAGGAGGGGTTATTCAAATAACTTCATAACTCCCCCTAACCCTCGCACTTGCCTTAAGAGGGGGAACTTTTGTGTTATGAAACAAGTAATCCTTGGTACTGGCCTTTCAGGTTTGGTGGGTACACGAATAGTGGAACTTTTGGATTCCAAATACTCATTTACCGATTTAAGTTTGGCAACTGGAGTTGATATCACCCAAAAAGAAGTCGTCACAAAACACATACAAAATTCACAAAGCGCATGGGTGATCCATATGGCTGCCAAAACCGATGTTGACGGCTGCGAAAAAGATAAATCAGCAGGTCAAACAGGCGCTGCCTGGCAAATCAATGTCGAAGGCACCAGAAATATTGTAGAAGCAGCAGACCAGTTTCATAAACGAGTGCTTTATATCTCTACAGATTTTGTATTTGACGGAACGGAAAAAGTTTATACCGAAAATTCAATTCCGCATCCTATCAATTGGTATGGTCAAACTAAATATGCAGGTGAACAAGTGGTGCTTAATAGCTCTCAAAATATAGTACTCCGCATAGCTTATCCTTACCGTGCCAAATGCGGTGGCCCTAAAAAAGATTTTGTTCATACACTGTATCATCGTTTGCAGAGAAACGAATCATTGACGGTTTTAACTGACCATATTTTTACGCCTACTTTTATAGATGATATTGCCAAAAGCATTGAAACCCTTATTGCTAAAAATGCCTCAGGAATTTATCATGGAGTAGGAGGCGCGTCCCTTTCACCCTTTGAGGCGGCACAGGTTTTAGCCAGACAGTTTGGTTTTGATGAGCGATTGATAACTGGTGTCAAAACTGCCGGCTATTACCAAGGTCGGGCGCCGCGGCCCCTTGAGTTACGTCTTAAAAATGATAAAATAGCTTCTTTGGGAGTTACAATGAGGGCATTTGGTCAAGGTTTGGAAGAAATAAAGAGACAAGGGATCATATAAATGCAAAGTGCAAAATGCAAAAATCAAAATGACAGTTAAAAATGTAAAAAGATATACTAATTTTAAAATTTCACATTGTCATTTTGCATTTTGATATTTACATTTTAAATTTATGGTAATTGCTTTTATTGGCCATGGGTATGTCGGACTGGTAACTGCAGCTGTTTTTGCTGATTTGGGTAATACGGTGTGGATTGTCGGGCACACACCTGAAAAAATCGAAAAACTCAAAAAAGGGATCATGCCTTTTTATGAGCCGGGACTCGAAGAAATGGTGCGCAGGAATTTGGCAGCCGGCCGTATCAAATGCACTCTCAAATATGAAGAAGCCGTACCAGAATCTGAAGTCGTGTTTATTGCAGTAGGTACTCCTCCCAAAAAAACCGGTGAAGCAGACTTGACAGCCGTATTTGCCGCGGCTGGGGAAATCGGTAAAAATTTGGATGGTTATACAGTTGTGGCTACCAAAAGTACTGTACCTCCGGGAACCAATCGTAAGGTAGGCGCGATTGTTGCGAGTGTCAAACCTGACAAAGCAACTTATGATATTGCATCGTGTCCTGAATTTTTACGTGAAGGTACAGCTTTAAATGACACCATGCATCCAGATCGGGTAGTGATAGGAGTAGAAAGTCCCAAAGCCCAAAAAGTGATAGTGGATCTGCATAAACCAATTAATGGCAAAACGGTTATTTCAAACATCGAAACTGCCGAAATGATTAAGTATGCCTCCAATTCACTCCTTTCGACCAAAATTTCTTTTGCCAATGCAGTAGCTTTTTTATCAGAACGAGTAGGGGCTGATGTGGAAAAGGTATTGGAAGGGGTGGGTCTCGATAATCGTCTCGGGCGGGCATTTCTCTATCCCGGTGTGGGTTATGGAGGCAGTTGTTTCCCCAAAGATGTAAAAGCTTTGATTGCGATTGCCGATAGTGTCGGTTATGATTTTCAACTTCTTAAATCAGTCGATAATATCAATGAACAAGCGAGCAAGTTTTTCATTAAAAAAATAGAAACTGTTTTGTCGCCTATCAAGGGTAAAACTGTTGGCATTTTGGGTTTGTCTTTCAAGCCAAATACCGACGATATGCGTGAAGCGCCTTCTGTCAAAATCATCACGGCCCTCCAAAATGCGGGTGCCAAAATCCGGGCCTTTGATCCGGTGGCCATGGAAAATGCTAAAAAATTATTGCATAATGTAACTTATCTTGAAAATGCTTATGAAGTGGCGAGTGGTGTCGATGCATTAGTCGTGATCACAGAATGGAATGAATTTAAACAGCTTGATCTCAAGAAAATTCTTACTAGCATGAAACATCCCATTCTTTTTGATGGTCGAAACATGTATGATCCGGTAAAGGTGAGAAAGCAGGGATTTGAGTATTTTGGTGTTGGTAGATCGTAATAATCTAAAATTTAAAATGCAAAATGTTTAGCGGAGCTAGATCTGGTTTTGCCAAATAAAATGACAGTTTAAAATTATAAAATTTTAGGTTTTTACATTGTAATTTTGATTTTTACATTTTAATTTTTTTATAGGGGGTTTTATGAATAAAGGCAAAAAAGCATTAATTACCGGAATCACCGGATTTGTGGGTAGTCACATGGCGGAATTACTTCTTACCGAAGGGGTTGAAGTATATGGTATCCAAAGATGGCGTTCAAAAACGGAAAATATTGAAGCAATCCAAGATAAAATCAAAATTGAAGAAGCTGATTTGCTTGACGCACATTCTTTATATACCGTGATTGATAAAATCAAACCTGACTATATATTTCATTTGGCAGCTCAGTCATTTGTGCAATCATCCTGGGCATCACCAACCCAGACATTGGAAGTCAACATCATCGGGAGTGCACATCTGTTTGAAGCAGTACGAAAAACCGGTTTACCGGTGCCGATTCAGATAGCTTGTTCTTCAGAAGAATACGGCAAAGTGTTACCAAACGAAGTGCCGATAAAAGAAACCAATCCGATGCGGCCTTTGTCTCCATATGCAGTTTCCAAGCTGGCCATGGATTATTTGGGTTATCAATATCACCAAAGTTATCAAATGAATATTATTCGTACCCGCGGTTTTAACCATACTGGTCCCCGCCGGGGCGAAGTGTTTGCCGAATCCAGTTTCGCCAAACAAATTGCCGAAATTGAAAAAGGCAAGCGTGAGCCTGTAGTGCATGTCGGTAACCTAGAAGCACGGCGGGATTATACTGATGTCCGGGATATGGTACGCGCTTATTATCTAGCAGTTCAAAAATGCGATCCGGGTGAAGCTTACAATATCGCTACCGGCAAAGCCTGGAAAATCAAGGATGTACTTGATTTACTTACAGGTATGTCCAAAGTCAAAGTTGAGATTAAACCTGATCCGACCCGGATGCGGCCATCAGACGTTGAAGTATTGATTGGTGACAATACGAAGTTTGTAACGAAAACAGGTTGGAAACCGGAAATTCCTTTTGAAAAAACGATGTCTGACCTCCTAAATTACTGGAGAGAAAACGTATAAAAATTATCCAATCAGCAAATTATCCAATTATCCAATAAGTACCAATAAAAAATTGGATAATTTGAGAATTTGAAATTGGATTATTGGATAATTATTGATGAAGTGTCTTGTTACCGGTGGTGCTGGTTTTATTGGATCTTTTTTGTGTGATCGATTACTCGAAACTGGTCACGAAGTCGTTTGCATTGATAATCTAGTTACGGGCCATAAGAAAAATATTGCACATTTATTATCCCAACCTAAATTTGAATTTATTGAACATGATGTGACTTTACCACTTCCCGAGGCAATTTCGGCGAGTGTCATTTTCCATTTTGCTTCACCAGCTAGTCCCCCAAAATACCAAAAATATGCCGTAGAAACATTGTTAGTTAACTCAATAGGCACTTATTATTTACTTGAGAAGGCTCGGGTTTGGCAAGCTAAATTTATTTTTGCCTCCACCTCTGAAGTTTATGGAGACCCTCGGGAACATCCCCAAAAAGAAACCTATTGGGGACATGTCAATCCCAATGGTCCACGTTCTTGTTATGATGAAGCCAAACGGGTGGGTGAATCTTTTGTGGCTACTTATATCCGAAAATATCAGCTTGATGGCCGCATCATTCGGATTTTTAATACCTTTGGCCCAAGAATGGATATAGATGATGGGAGGGTGGTAACAAATTTTATTAAACAAATTCTCTCGCGTACTCCTTTAACTATTCAGGGAGATGGCAGTCAAACTCGAAGTTTTTGTTATATTTCAGATTTAATAGAAGGAATCATGTCAGTTTTTACAACTCCTGCGGCTCGGGGTGAAGTGATCAATTTAGGTAACCCGGAAGAAAAAACCATTTTGGAACTACTTAATATCATTAAAAAAGTTTCTCACTACTGGGGAGAAACCGACTGGGAAGCGAAAGTTGGTTTGGAAGAAGGACTTACAAAAACTCTGGAATATTTCAAAAAGTAACAACTTGTATGAAAAATGTCATATTAATTCTTCCTACATATAACGAGAAGGACAACGTCGAAACGTTAATTGGAGCAATTGAAGGAGTGTTTCAAAAACTTACAAAATATAAACTGACGATTTTGGTGGTTGATGATTACTCTCCGGACGGTACGGCCAAAACTGTAGAAAATTTATCCAAAAGATACAACAATATTATCTTGATTTCAAAGAAAAAAGAAGGATTGGGAGCTGCCTATATGTTTGGGGCAAATTATGCGTTCAAATATCTACAGCCTGATATTTTTATTCAAATGGATGCAGACTGGCAACATAACCCATTACTACTACCGGATTTTTTTTATCAACTGGAAAGAGGTGCTGATTTAGTGATTGGTAGTCGTTATATTCCCGGCGGTTCAATCCCCGGAAACTGGGGGATTCACCGCAAGATTTATAGTATTGTTGGGAATACGGTAGTTAGGTTTGGATTGGGGATGTTACTCCCGCATGATTGGACCTCCGGATACAGAGTATATAAAAAGCAGGTGTTTACCGAAGTTGAGGCAGGACTGGAAAAATATTCCGGTTATACATTCCAAGTCGCCTTTTTACGTAAAGCCAAAGTTGCCGGATTTAAAATCGCCGAAGTTCCACAACAGTTTGCAGATCGGATTCATGGAAAAAGTAAAATTGCTCCTTTTGATTATATCAAAAATCTGTTGCTGTATATCTTGAACAACTCGACCTTCCTTAAATATTTAGTCATCGGCGTCATCGGATTTAGTGTCCAAACTATAATTGCCAAAGTGCTCGTCCAGTTTATAAATCCCGGGATAGCCGTGGCAATCGGTTCTTTCTTTGCCATTTGCGCCAATTTTTTGGGTAACAATTTGTGGACATTTAGTCACAAACGCATATCCGGACTCACAAAACTTAGCCAAAAATTTATTCATTTCTTGGGCACTTCGATTGGCGCCGTAATTATTCAAGGAGTAGTCGTGGGAGTGGGTGTTTGGTTGTGGGGCAAATCAGCTTGGTTTTTACTGATGATTTTTGCAATTGCTTTTTTAGTTATTCCTTATAATTACTTTATCTATAACCGCTTCATTTGGAAGAAATAAAAATGAAGCCGGACACCTTGTCATTATTCAACTTGCCTGTCTCCATTTGGAGGGATCGGATAATCTATAAATAATAATTTAAATTCCCTCCGCCAGCCGGCAGATTGTGGGATGACAAAACTAAATAATGTTTAAAAAATATCTTCCTTATATTATTTTATTTATTATTCTCATAATTGCTGCCTATCTCCGGCTTTATCGTATTGGTGATTACATGGGATTTTTGGGCGATGAGGGACGGGATATGTTGGTGGTCAAACGAATGATCGTAGATCATAAACTTACTCTTCTTGGACCGATCACCAGCGTTGGCCTCATGCATCTGGGACCCATGTATTATTACTTTATGGTGCCATTTTTGTGGGCTTGGCGTCTAGATCCGACGGGCCCGGCGGTGATGGTGGCACTATTTTCATTAGCCACAATTCTTCTTATCTGGAAATTGAGCCGGGAGTTTTTCGACACCAAAGTGGCAGTAATTGCTTCTTTGCTTTATGCCTTGTCACCGCTCGTGATCACGTATTCGCATTCCTCATGGAACCCCAACATTCTGCCGTTTTGGGCCTTGTTGACAGTGTACAGTCTAGTAAAAGTGATGTGTGAGGATCGTTATCGCTTCTTATTTGTAGCGGGTTTGGCTATAGGTGTGGCTTTGCAGTTACATTATATCGCGTTGGTGTTTATTCCGATTACCCTTGTTTGTTTAGGGTTAAAACGCTTTAGAATTCCGCTAGTTTATTGGTTAAGCTTGTTGTTTGGAGGATTTGTAAGCAGCTTGCCCTTTTTATTATTTGAGGTAAGACACCAGTTTATCAACACGATCACTGTGTATGAGTTTGTGACGCGCGGTGGAGACGCCAAATCATTTGGACTAACCACAGTACTTTATAGGTTTTGGGACTTGACCTTAAGATTGTTTTGGCGGGTAGTCGTCATCGAAAATGCGCGAATAGCTACGGTTGTACTATTGCTGACTTTAGGTATTTGTTTTTATTTAAGCAAAAGTAACAAATATAAACCGCGACGACATGGAGCGCTCATAGTTTTACTAATTTGGTATCTGGTGGGAATTGGATTGCTCTCTTTTTATACCGGAAATATTTATGATTACTACTTGATGTTTGCTTTTCCATTGCCTTTTTTATTGGTCGCGATTGCCCTGTCGCATCTCATGAAAAACAAATATGGGTGGCTGATCGCGATACTAGTAGTTGGGATGTTGAGTTATTTTGAGTTGAAGCAGACTCCGATTTTAGCTGCTCCAAATCGGTTGGTTACCCAGACTAAAGAGATAGCACAATTTATTTTAGACAAAACAAGTGGCAAACCGTATAATTTTGCTTTAATTGCCTACAAAAATTCCGATCATGCCTACCGTTACTTCTTGGAAATCATGGGAACTCCACCGGTGGTAATTGAGAATCCAAAGGTCGATCCGAATCGCAAATCCGTGACTGACCAGCTATTGGTGGTCTGTGAAGAAAAAGTTTGTCAACCGTTGGGACACCCCTTATGGGAAATTGCCGGTTTTGGTCGAGCCGAAATCACCGATGAATGGCAAGTTGGATTGTTTAAAGTGTTCAGATTGGTACATTACTTAGGCGAAAATCAGCCAACCGTCACTGACCCCTTACCTTAACGTAAGATCCCTCGGCCTGCGGGCCTTAAGGATTCGGGTGGAAATAATATCTTACCCTCAGTTTAGATTGCAAATATAGGCATTTTCACCTACAATTAGGCAATGCAACCGCAATTATCGGTAGTAATTCCTTGTTACAACGAAGAGCAAAACATCCGCCTGGGAGCTTTGGATAAGGTGGCCCGGTACTTAGAGAAACAGCCTTTAGTTTGGGAAGTGTTGATAGTTGATGACGGTTCCACCGATGCGAGCAAAGACTTGATAAAGCAATTTGTGGGCGGCAATAGTCATTTTCGACTTATCGAAAATACGCATCAGGGGAAGGCTGGAACAGTCGTTACTGGGATGCTAGCAGCAACAGGGGCCAGGATATTATTTACGGATTTGGATCAGGCGACCCCAATCGATCAGGTTGAAAAACTATTGCCCTGGTTGGATCGGGGGTTCGACGTAGTGATCGGATCGCGAAAAAGTCGCCGGGCAGGAGCGCCGCTTTTACGTCGATTGATGGGTCCCGGGTTCATGTTGGTAAGAAATCTCATTTTGGGCTTAAGTCGAATTGAAGATACCCAATGCGGATTTAAACTGTTCAAGCGGGAGGTGGCGCGAAAGGTTTTTTCCAGATTGAAATTATATAACTTACACAAACACGCGAGCGGACCACGGGTGACGGCAGGATTTGATGTAGAAATACTCTTTGTGGCTAACCGTTCGGGCTACAAAATCAAAGAAGTCCCGGTCGAATGGCATTATGTGGAAACCAGGCGCGTCAGCCCGTTATTTGATTCACTTGATGCATTGGTAGACATATTGCACATCCGACTTAATAGTTTGAGGGGAATGTACGAGCGGAACTCTGCCACATGAAACCAAAAACGACCAAACTTATTCCATTACTGATACTGGAAATTATCCTGATTTTTGGACTAACCGTTTATTCTTATTCGCAGGTGGATTTAAATTTAACTTTATCAACGAACGCATTTTATCAAAAACTGCAGCAACCGCTTCTAATCTTGGGTTATTTTAACCGTCCAGTATCAACCCAGATTCTCGTTGTTTTACTAACAGGGTTATTCCTGGTTTACTTTTTAAGTTTGTGGTTAGTCAAAAAACAAGTAATGACCAGAAAACAGATGTGGTGGATGATCGGTATTTCCAGTCTGCTCATTTTGGCTTACCCAGCCTTTTCGCACGACCTATTCAACTACATGTTTGATGCGCGGATTGTAACCAAGTATGGACTGAATCCGACATTTTTTCGCGCTTTAGATTTTCCGGCCGATCCCTGGATCAGATTCATGCGCTGGACGCACCGTTTTTATCCGTATGGAATAGGATGGCTTTGGTTGACCCTGATTCCCTCATATTTGGGCCTGGGGAAGTTTGTATGGACATTGGTTTTATTTAAACTCATGTTCTTGGGTTTTCATGCGATGAATATCAAGTTGATTGAAAAAATCCTCAAACAGGTATCTGGGGCAAATATAGATCACGGCCTGATTTTTTTTGCCTTAAATCCACTGGTACTTGTAGAAAGTTTATTGAGTCCGCACAACGAGGTAATGATGCTGTCTTTGGTTCTGTTGGCAATATATTTATTTATTACCCACAAAGCTACCTGGTCGATTTTGACTTTGATGGTTTCTGTTAGCATCAAATTTTTAAGTATCGGATTGTTGCCTTTATTTTTAATCAAAAAACTACAAAACAAACTAGTTCCTTGGAGTTTCTATTTGTGGTTACTGGTTTTGCTGCCGGTAGTTTGGCAACGCGAACCTTATAGTTGGTATATCATTCCCTTAGTAGCACTGGCCGCAATTAGTCAATCAGTCACCTGCAAAGTATTGGCCGTAGCCTTGAGTGTGGCTACATTGGTACGCTATTTGCCTTTCTTTTGGTTTGGTGATTATGGGGGGGTTACCGGTCGGTATCAATTTTGGGGCATGTGGTTAAGTTTGATCGTTGCAGTAGGAATACTAAGTATATGGCGCAAAAAACTTTTGATTTAAGTTGGATCAAAAAACACAAGTCAATTCTGCTTTTAAGTCTGTTTGTCGGTATTGGTATTTACACTCGACTTAGTGGTACTATACATGGTTTTTTTGCCTTTACTTATGACCAAGGTAAAGATTTTTTGGCTTTGGATGACATAGTCAATGGCCGTCACTTGACCTTGATTGGACCGACGACAGGGATTGATGGAGTTTTTCATGGTGTATGGTGGTATTGGTTGCTAGTACCCTTATTCTGGATATTTAAGGGGGATCCGGTGTGGTTGGTAGCAAGTTTCAACCTGATTTCGGCAGCGAGCATAGTTTTAGCCTTCATTTTGGGGAAAGAACTGGTAGATGAACGACTGGGATTAATTTTGGCGGGACTCATGTCTGTATCGCCGTTTTACATCTCAACTGGGGCTCAGTTATGGCATCCCAATCTGGTCCCACTACTGATGCTGCTTTTACTCATAAGTTTAGTAAAATATCAAAAAGGCCGGTGGCCGTGGTTTTGGGTCGCAGCGGTCTTGGGTGCGATTTTCGAATTTGAGCTCGCCGCAGGGATTTTGTTTGTGCCCGTTTTTGGATTGACGTTGGTTTTGACCAGACAGCTGCCCAAAATGAAACAGCTGATTTTGGGAGGCGCGGGTTTTGATTTTTGGTTAATTCCCAGGCTGATTTTTGAAATGCGGCATAGTTGGATCCAAACGTACTCACTGTTTAAGTTTTTGACTCATCCGACTTTAGTAAACCAAATGTCGTTATTGGTTCGTCTGAGTGATAGGATCCAGACAATTACCAATTTGCTGGCATATGCATTTGTAAATAGCAATAAACTTATCGGCATAATATTACTGATCATGATCATGGCCGGCGGAAAGGAAATCAGCAAACAAAAAACGTTAAGATTTTTATTAGTTCTAATTTGTTTGTTGGGGATTAACTTAGTCATTTATCAAGGGACGCTGTGGGAATATTACATCAATATGTTTCCGACGTTGGTTCTGCCGCTCATCGGAATGGGGTTATATATATTTGTAAAAAAATACCGGATTTGGGGTGGGGTGATCATCAGTAGTTTATTGCTTTACAACTTGGCCCCTTGGAGATTTTTTGCCAAGCCTTGGGCTGGAGATGCCTCAAGTTATAAAAACGAGATCCGAGTTGTCGAAACGGTTTATCAAAGAGCTTCCGGCAAACCGTTTAACGTCCAAGTCTATTCCCCATCAGTTATTGATTATAACTACCATTACTTGTTTAAGTGGTATGGAAATAAAGAATACGCCTTTACAGCTGATCGAGATGATGAGCAGGCGACTGTATTTTACATCATTGAACCGGATCCATGGAAAACCGGTAGGCTACGAAGTTGGTTGGCGGAGCGGGAGGGAGACGGCCAACTCATCTGGCAGCAAATATTTCCCGGAGAGATTGAAGTTTGGGAAAAATTGCGGGTCATGAATTAAGTTTTCTCAACCGAACCTCGTTATTGGCGTAAACATAATCATAGTTGAGAGAAACAACATAGAACCTGTGTTACAATAAAAATATATAAAAAGGTGATCAACTTGAACAAACACATAAAACTGATTTTTCCATACGTCTTGTTGACACTTGGTTTGAGTCTGGTTTATTTTGTCACCAGACTAGTCAACTTAACCATTATCCCGATTTTTACCGATGAAGCTATATATCTAAGGTGGGGACAGATTGCCTTAGCTGATCCGCGGTGGCGATTCATTTCGCTTGTTGATGGTAAACAGCCACTTTTCATTTGGTTGCTTTTACCGATGTTAAAAGTAATGAGCGATCCTTTGATTGCCGGGAGATTGCTTTCAATAATAGCCGGTTTTACGGGCATGGTGGGCATAAGTGTGTTTGGTTGGTATTTGACGCGCAAGATGCGTGGAGTGATCATCGGCGGCCTGTTATATCTTATAATCCCTTTTTTTCTGATGTATGATAGGTTAGCCATTTATGATGCTTTGCTTGCGGCGATTGCCATCTGGGTGCTTTTTTTTACATATCTTTTTGCGCTTAAGCAAAGATTGGATTTAGCTCTTATTTTGGGTACTTTTATAGGGGCAGGGTTGCTGACTAAATCTTCGGCTAACTTTTTTTGGATGCTACTGCCACTGACTTTATTAATTACGCCCTGGCCCACAAAAAAGCGTGGAGCCAATCTCTTTAAGTGGTTACTTTTATGTTTAGTCATCATTTTTCAAGCGCAGATTTACAATAATATTTTAAGACTGTCAGAATTTCGCCACATCATCGCCCAAAAAAACTTGGAATTTATTTATACTCCGGCGGAATTCTTACGGGCTCCGCTTAGTCATCTATATAACAACTTGAAGAGTCTGACTTCCTGGTTGGTGGGTTACTTGACTCCGCTACTAAGTTTGCTTATTTTAGCTGCCAATATTTGGTATATCAGACACAATTTGCGTCGGGCACTATTTTTCTTAGGCTATTTTATAATTCCTTTTTTTGCCTTGGCTGCATTTGGCCGAGTGATCTATCCGCGGTTTATTTTATTTATGGTTTTTCCATTACTTATCCCGACCATCATATTCGGCGATCATTTATTAGCCACAATTCGTCATAGAACCTGGTTGATGATTGCAACAGTACTTTTGATATCACCATTGATTTGGTTTGACAGGCAGATTATTTTTGATCCGATTCATGCGCCAATTCCCAGCACAGACCGACAACAGTACATCAATGATTGGCCTGCCGGCTACGGGATCAAGGAAGCGGTGGCATATTTAGATGAAGCTAGCAAGCATGGTCAAATTTTGGTGGGAACCGAAGGTACGTTTGGATTGTATCCGATGGCCTTGGAGTTATATTTGGGTAAAAATCCCAACGTCAAGTTTGATCCAATTTGGCCGATTGGTGGAGATTTTCCTAAACAACTTCAGGAGGCTGCCAAAGTCCAACCCACGTACTTACTCTTTAAAGAAAGGCAACAAATACCCGAGTATTGGCCACTTAAACTCATTGCCCAATATCAACGCGGCGATGGACCCACATACCTAAAATTTTATCGTGTCTTACCCTAATGAAACTATCACGATTGTTTAGCTGGCTATTTATTTTGTTGATTTCCCTTCCGGTGATTTATCAGTTTTTGTTGCCGGGTTATTTTCCGACACATGACGGTGAATGGGCGGTGGTGCGACTCGCCGAAATGCATCGCGAAATCAAAGAATTACAACTACCTCCGCGGTGGGCCGGGTACCTCAATCATGGGTTTGGTTATCCGTTGTTTTTGTTTACTTATCCTTTGCCGTACTATTTGGCAGAAATTCTATATGCAGTAGGCTTTGGTTTGGTAAGTGCCGTAAAACTTACTTTTATATTAACAGTGGTGGGTTCGGGAGTGACGATGTTTTTATTGGCCGAGTCGCAGTGGGGGGTGTGGGGAGGTTTAGTGGCGGCAGCGCTTTACACCTATGCCCCGTACCGATTTACCAATTTATTTGTGCGCGGATCTATAGGCGAGTCGTTGGCCCTAGTTTTTTTTCCGCTCCTGTTTTGGTTATTTGACCAACTGATTCAGAAACCATCATCCAAATTGATGATTGCCGGCAGTTTGACCCTGGCGGCTTTGATTTTGACCCACAATGCTTTAGCTATTTTATTTCTGCCGTTTTTTTGCGTTTGGCTGGTTTTTTTATTGGTGCAAGTCAAATTTTCTCCTGAAAAAGTCAAGATACTAGCAGTGACTTTAGGTTTGGGTCTACTTCTGTCAGCGTATTTTTGGCTACCGGCGATACTTGAAAAATCGCAGATTATCTTGAGTCAAACCCCTTTAGCCAATAAAGCCGAACATTTTATGACTCTGCCAGAGCTGCTAGTTGATTCTTGGCAATTTGGTGTCCGTCCGCCTTTATTTATCGGGACCGGATTGTTACTCGCAGCAATCTTGTCATTGGGTTCTTTTTTCTTTGGTAAACCAGCACTTAAATCACGATTGTTGGTTCTGGTGGGGTTAGATATTTTGGCGCTAATAATGTTATTTCCAATCTCGGGGTTTTTGTGGCAGTTACCCTTTTTACAAGAAATTGATTTTCCCTGGCGGACATTAAGTGTGGCCACATTTTTGCTGGCGTTCACAAGTGGTGCCATCGCTCACCTCAGGTTGGGTAAAGTGTGGGTAGTGTTAGTCATAATACTGGGAATCGGATTAAACTCAAATCTTATCCGGACGTTACCTCGGATATACCCGAGCGATGACTATTATCAAACCAATGATGCAACCACAACTTCGGCTGATGAACTCATGCCTATTGGAGTGCGAGTGAAACCGCGAAACCGTCCACCAGAAAAAGTAGTTTTAGATAGCGGTGGAAGTTTTCGGATAGAAAAAAATACGAGTACCAGTTTAAAACTGCAGGTCAATACACCTTTGCCAACCAAACTGTTAGTGAATACAGTTTACTTTCCGGGTTGGGTAGCCCAGGTTGATCAAAAGCCAAGCCAGATAGAGGTTATACCACAGACTGGGTTGATGGCGCTTAATGTTCCAGAGGGCGCGCATGAAGTGAAAGTGGATTTTACCAATACACCTATTCGCCAGGTAGCTGATATACTAAGCGTGAGCGGAGTAATTGTGTTAATATATTTATGGAACTTACGAAAAAAATCCTTCCGTTAATATTTATCATCCTGCTGTCATTTCCCATTTTGTCGCCGCTTCTTTCTCGCGGATATTTTCCGATGCATGATGACACACAACCGACGCGCGTTTTTGAAATGGCCCGAGCCCTGGGAGATGGCCAATTCCCGGTGCGTTGGGTAAGTGATTTGGGTTATGGTTACGGGTACCCGATTTTCAATTTTTACGCGCCGTTACCTTATTACATAGGAGCGATTGGAGTGTTGTCAGGTTTGGATGCAATAGTAGTTACCAAACTTATGTTTGGTCTAGGTGTTTTGCTGGCCGCAATATTTATGTATGTATTGGGATATAAGTTGGGAGGAGTATGGGGCGGGATAATTTCGGCCCTGGTATATCTCTATGCGCCGTATCACGGAGTACAAATATATGTACGGGGAGCAGTGGGGGAATACTGGGCATATGCATTTTTGCCGTTAATATTATATGGGATTATCGGAGACAAAGAAAATAGAGATCAAAGCTGGTTGATTGCTGCTTTAGGTTTGGCAGGCGTAATTCTTTCACACAACATCACTGCTTTCCTGACTCTCGGATTTTTGGGACTTTTCTTAGCCAGCGAATTACTAAAGAGTCTAGTTAACCGATCTGATTTTAGTAAAGCAGCGCTGATACTTAAAGTGATAGTTGTCGGCGCTTTATTTACAGCCTGGTTTTGGTTACCGGCCGTTACTGAAGTTTATCTCACTAAAGCTGAAACGTTGGTTCAAGGAGCAAACGATTTTCACCGTCATTTCGTATTTTTGGATCAGTTGTGGAACTCGCCTTGGGGATATGGCGGATCTGCTCCAGGTAGGCTGGATGGGATGTCATTTATGCTTGGGAAAATCCCCCTGGTTTTAGCCATTTTGGGTCTAGCAGGATTAACCTGGAATAAAATCAAATCTAAAGGCCTAATATATTTGTGTCTCGGAGGATTGATTATTTCAGTATTTATGATGCTAGATATTTCAAAAAGCATATGGGAAGTAATTCCAGGAATAGACTTTGTGCAATACCCATGGCGGTTTTTGGTATTTGCAGTATTTTTTATTGCTGTTATGAGTAGCTATGTTGATTTCAGTTTGACTCGATTCGTGAGTAGCCGAAACTCGCGCTCGTTACTCTTATTGGGATTTAGTCTGGTGATTGTGGTTGTCCACAGTCGTTACTTCAGGCCACAATTTGTGGCCAATAAAACCAGTGCGGACTATATTTCGGACACAGCCGTCAAGTGGTCAATTTCCCGGATTTCGGATGAATATTTACCCAAAAATTTTCCGGTTCCCAAAACCGACAAGGAAATTGCTCTTGGAAAATTCAACACCACAGGTGATATAATAATTGACCAAAGTGAGATCAGATCCCATTTTTGGCATATAGATGTCATGAGCTTAACGGCGGGAGATATAGTTCTCTCGCTCAGCTTTTTTCCGGGGTGGAAATTTTATATAGATAACCGGGTAGTCGAGCCAATTATCCAAGATGGTTTAGTCAAATTGCAGCTAGTGCCGGGCAAACATACGATCACGGCTTATTTTTCTAATACTTGGCCAAGAATTGTCGGTAACTGGGTATCTTTATTGGCTTTGTTTTGGTTCATGACTAAATTAGGCCCGTTAAAATACAAAAATCAACCGTATCAAAATGAAAAAAACTAAAAAAATTCTAATCACAGGTTCTGCCGGTCTTATCGGGAGCGAAGCAGTAAAATTTTTTTGCGAACGGGATTATGAAGTAGTAGGCATTGATAATGATATGCGTAAATACTTTTTTGGGGAAGAAGCAAGTACTGCTTGGAACCGGCAATTTCTCATGAGCCATTATAAAAATTATGTACATCATATTTTGGATATTCGCAATGAAAAAGACATCAAAGAATTATTCCAAAAACATCAGTTTGATTTAGTTATTCATGCCGCGGCTCAACCTTCACATGACTGGGCCGCAAAAGAACCGTTGACTGATTTTACCGTTAATGCACTAGCTACGTTGATTCTGCTTGAGGGAACACGTAAGTTTTCTCCGGAAGCGGTGTTTATTTTTACCTCAACCAACAAAGTGTACGGTGATCGGCCAAATACGCTACCATTGGTCAAACTTGCGACGCGGTGGGAATTGCCCCAGAGCCACCACTTTTATCAAGGGATTAATGAATCTATGAGCATTGATGATTCTAAACACAGCCTGTTTGGGGTTTCAAAATTGGCTGCCGATGTGATGGTCCAGGAGTATGGTAAATACTTTGGACTAAAAACTGTAGCTTTTCGCGGTGGTTGCCTGACCGGGCCAGCTCATTCAGGAACAAAACTCCACGGGTTTTTAGCTTACTTAATTCGCTGTATAGCTAGGGGTGAACCATATACGATATTTGGTTATCAAGGTAAGCAAGTCAGAGACAATATTCATGCTTTTGACATGGTCAACGCGTTTTATCATGTGTACCAAAACCCCAAACAAGGTCAGGTTTACAACATGGGTGGTTCTCGGCACAGTAACACTTCGATTCTGGAAGCGATAAAAAAAGCCGAAAAGATCTTGGGTAAAAAGGCCAGAGTGAAGTACATTGACCAACCGCGATCAGGAGATCATATCTGGTATATATCTGACGTTTCCAAATTTCAATCACATTATCCAAAGTGGAAATATACATATTCAGGCGATGAAATCATTGCCGATATTTGTCAACACGGACATTTTGATTAAATATGAAATATAAATCGATTTTAATTACCGGTGGAGCGGGATTTATTGGTTCACATCTAACTGATTATCTCATTAGTCAAGGTTATCAGGTGCGAATCCTGGATAATCTACATTCCCAAATTCATCCAACTGGTAAACCGCCAGAATACTCAAATAAAAGAGCAGAGTTTATAAAAGGTGACGTGACCAATAGGAAGGATTGGGAAAAATCCCTGGAAGGAATTGATGCAGTCGTGCACTTTGCCGCTGCAGTTGGAGTGGGACAAAGCATGTATCAGATCGAACGCTATGTTAAGGCCAATTGTTTGGGGACTGCATTGTTGCTTGACTTACTGGCTAACACTAAACACTCGGTCAAAAAAATGTTGGTTGCCGGAAGCATGAGTACAATTGGAGAAGGTCTCTACAAATGCCCGCACTGTCATTTATTGCAAAAACCCAAACTGCGAAGTGCGGTGGATATGGCCAAAAATATCTGGGAATCTTTGTGTCATAAATGTGGTCATGAACTTGAACCTGTCCCTACACCGGAGGATATTAAACTAGAAAGTCCGTCAGTTTATGCCATAACCAAAAAAACGCAAGAAGAATTGATGTTGTCTGTAGGCCTTGCGTATGGCATACCGGCCGTATCTTTGCGGTTTTTTAATGCTTACGGTCCGCGACAAAGCTTGTCTAACCCTTACAACGGAGTGGCGGCAATTTTTTTGAGCCGGGTCAAAAATGGTAAGGCGCCGCTAATTAACGAGGACGGTTTACAAACGCGGGATTTTGTCCACATTAGCGACATGGTGCGAGCAGTCAGCATGTGTCTCGTGTCAGATAAAGCTAATTACGAAGTGTTTAATGTGGGTTCTGGAGTTCCGGTCACTATTTATGAGGTGGCTAAGACAGCCCTTAAGCTCTATGGAAGTCATTTACAACCGGAAATCAGCGGCAAGTTTCGCAATATTGACGTGCGACATTGCTATGCTGATATCACAAAACTCAAAAAACTAGTGGGCTGGGAGCCGAAGATTTTTTTCCAGGAGGGCATGAGAAATGTATACGAATGGAGTAAAAACGAGGCAGCTACGGACAAAGTGGATGAAGCGATGAAAGAATTAGAAAAAAGAGGATTACGATGATTTTCCGCTTCGTCATAACCCACCTCCTATGAAAGTTTCATTTGTTATTCCATTTCACAATGAGGAAAAAAATGTCGGTCCGATGATTAGTCAGGTAACTCATTATGCTATGAAGCAAAAGGATAAATGGGATTTTGAGATTATACCGGTGAATGATCGGAGTTCTGATGGCACACAAAAAGCGCTTGATTCAATTGCCAAAAAATATACGTTTGTAAGACCGGTCGAACGCAAAAAAGATACTGATGCGATCGGAAACACCATGGGAAAAGCATTGCTTGCCGGGTCACAAAAAGCCAGCGGAAATATCATCATTTGGACCATGGGTGATTTGTCAGATGAACCAAAAACGTACGGGGAAATAGTGAACAAAATCAATGACGGATTTGACATGGTATTCGGATCTCGTTATATGCCGGGGGGAACCTGGGGATCGCTCGACCCCACCAAAGCATTTCTTTCTTCACGAGGGACTATGCTGGCAAGAGTTTTATTTAATCTACCAGTACATGATATCACCAATGCCTTTCGCGGATTTAGGAAAAGTATACTGGAACACATATCTCTTGAATCGTCCGGTTACGCGATCTCGCCTGAATTTGCTGTTAAAGCGCATTTAGCAGGTTTCAAATTGGCTGAGGTACCAACGGTTTATTACAAACGAGTGGAGGGAGTTTCTAACTTCAAACTTTGGAATATGTCAGTGGCTTATTTAGTAATTTATGCTAAATTATTTTGGAAAAAATTACTTTCCTGATTTTCATACGCTTTTGACTTTAATATGATTCGGAAGAAAAGTTATGAGTTTCCCTATTTCTGGATTTTAGCTTTTGCCGCTTTTACTTTCTTCTTATTTTTACCCGCATTTAAATCCTACTTTTTCCAGGATGATTGGTTTTCTTTCTCTATAAGCCAGGCTTCAACTATACAAGATTTTTTGAACTTTTTTATTCCTCGATCTGATGTCATTTATTACCGACCATTAGGAATGCAAATTCCATTTTTCTTGGTCAGAAAATTATTTGGAATAAATCCGCTTCCTTTCAAAGTAGCTACATTGCTAGCCCATTTTTTAAATGGATATATCGTGTATCTGTTATTTATTAAACTGCTTAATAAAAGATTACTCGGACTGGTAGCTAGTTTTTTGTACCTGACGTCTGCAACTCATCAAATTATTTTTTATTGGTCTGCAACTTTTGCATTTATACTCGCTCCGACCTTTTATTTTGGTAGTTTTCTATTTTTCGCGAAGCGTCGAAATCTGATAAGTTTTAGGCTATTTTGCTTGGGACTTTTAACCAACGAATTGTTGATCACTATTCCCATTATTTTGACGCTTTGGTCTTGGTTTGAGGAAAGGCAAATACGCATTCGACACTTGATTCATTACTGGTTTGTTTTAGGTATATACTTAGTTGCCCGTTTTGTTGTTTTTGGTTTGCCAGAAGGAGGAAACTATAGTTTTAGCTTAAACTTAAAACAACCAGTTATCACATTGAGAAATTTCACCCTTTGGGTGTTCAATTGGCCCGAAGAAATTCAAGCACAATTCACAAGGATATTTTCTCTTAACAGGTTATTTCTACAGGAATTTGCTTCTTCAATTGCGATCTTTTCTGCACTAACTACAGTTTTTATTGTATTTTTTATTTTGATTCCCTTATTTATTCGTGTTCGCACAAAAAGAGTTCATTTAAATTCAAGAATAATATTGTTTGGGATTTCTTGGTTCATCATCACTTCATTTCCAGTATTGTTCCTAGTCAGTCACGCATTCACCTATTATGTTCCGATTCCTTTGTTTGGAGTTCTGCTTGTGGGATTTGGTCTTTTCGATGCGTACTCAGGTTTAAAATACGGATTGAGATACAAGGTTATTTTACTTTGTGTTTTTTCTGCTCTTTGGTATTATTCAGCGCTTGAAAACATGAGATTGAATCAATTGATACACTGGGCGCCGCAACGGGCAGATAAGTCACGTTTTCTCGTGTCTCGATTCAAGGAAAAATACACACATGTATCTAAAGGCGCAATTATCATAGTAACTGTTGGTGGTTATAAAGAATACCGATGGGCACTGGGCGATCAAAATGCATTTCAAGCACTGCTTAACGATCAAACGATTTTAACTTATTTTGGTCAAACTAGTTATTATTTTGCAGATCGGGGGATAATAGATAAAGAACAACAAACACAAATTGAAAAAACGCTTTATATCATACCCTAAAGTCAGAACGCCGCTTAACTCACAACATTAGTGGTTCTTCCTGACTTTTGTTATACTTAGCCAAGAGTGATAGATGTACCCTTAAATCAAATCGACACCCAGGAGATCAAACGTCGTTCGTTAGTCGGTGTAGTGACTCTTACTTCACGCACATTTATTCTCCAAGTCATAGCTTTGGTGGCGACATTTATCCTGACAATACTTTTGACTCCCACAGTATTTGGGATCTTTTTTGTGGTGACAGCGGTAGTCAATTTCCTTAATTATTTTTCGGATATTGGTTTGGCGGCTGCTCTCATTCAAAAAAAAGATGAACTTACTCGGGATGATCTGACGACCACATTTACAATACAACAATTATTGGTGAGTTTCGCGGTAATTATAGCTCTTGTGTTGTCTTCCAGGGTGGCTGATTTCTACAAACTGGGGAGTGATGGTATATGGCTTTTTCGAGCTTTAGTGATCGCCTTCTTTTTATCTTCCTTGAAGACGATTCCTTCGGTACTACTTGAGCGCAAATTAGATTTTCAAAAACTGGTTATTCCACAAATAGTAGAAACACTTGTATTTTATGTGGTAGCTATTTTACTAGCCTTAAAAGGAGAAGGAGTTAGAAGTTTCGCCTGGGCAGCTATCTGGCGCGGTATTTCCGGAGTCATAGTTTTATACTTGATTGCTCCTTGGCAACCGGGGTTAGCTCTTAAAAAGGAAAGTGCCAGAAAACTTTTATCATTCGGTTTGCCTTATCAAGCCAATTCATTTTTAGCCCTGCTTAAAGATGATTTGTTGACTATCTTTTTGGGAAAAATCTTGCCGTTTAGCGCAATCGGATATATCGGTTGGGCCAAAAAATGGGCTGAAATATCTTTACGGTTGATTATGGACAACGTCATCAAAGTCACTTTCCCGACTTATTCTAGATTACAACATGATTCACAGTTGTTGGGAAAAGCTATCCAGAAATCACTGCTTTTTTTATCACTTTTGACACTGCCGATCGCTGTCGGGATGTTATTTTTAGTCAAGCCATTCATTTTGATCGTTCCGCGTTACTCTAAATGGGAACCTGCCCTGTTTTCATTTTATTTATTTACTTTCTCAGCAGTTCTGGCGGCCATTTCGAGTCCTTTGGTAAATGCTTTAAATGCCATCGGCAAAGTCAAATACACATTTCTTCTGATGATCATGTGGACTTCATTGACGTGGGTACTGGTGCCGTTGTTTGTGTATATTTATGGTTTCAACGGAGTGGCGGTGGCCGCGGTGATTATAAGTTTGACTTCATTTGTGCCCGTGGTTTTTATCCGTAAAGTAGTCAGGATCCACTTTTTGCCAGAATTAGCCAAAATCGGGTTGGCGACCCTATTTATGGTTTTCACCATGAGCGTATTTACTTTGGTGTCTCCGACACCACAACTTAGGTTCACTTTTAGTTTGTTGGCCGGATTTAGCGTATACGCGATTTTGATTTACGCCCTACTGGGATCATACTTAGCTCCCTATTGGCAGTTACTTACCCGAACCATAAAATCCTAAAGTTGCTACAGCTTCGTCCCGTGTTACAATAGTATTGTATGCATCTATCTGCGGTCGTAAATACTCGGAATGAGGAACGTAATATCGTGAGATGTTTACAACACATTTCTCCTTACGTTGACGAAATCGTAGTGGTGGATATGGAGTCTAGTGATAATACAGTCAAACTGGCGCGTAAATTTACCGCCAAAATTTGGCAGCATGAAAATACCGGATATGTTGAGCCCGCCCGCAACTTCGCTATAGGCAAAGCCACTGGAGAGTGGATACTGCTCATCGATGCAGATGAGATCTTGCCGGAGGCTTTAGGATTGAAACTACGACGGCTGGCTCAGCACGGCGTTTATAGCTACTACCGGATTCCGCGCAAAAACTTGCTCTTCGGGAAATGGTTATCTCACAGCGGTTGGTGGCCGGACTACCAAATTCGTTTATTTAAACAGGGGAGTGTGAGTTGGAATGATGAAATTCATAGTGTACCGGTGACCGAAGGCGTGGGTATGGATTTGCCAGCCGAAGAAAAAAATGCGCTACTTCACTATAATTATGCTACTCTTGAAGAGTATTTGACTAGACTCAACCGCTACACTTCTCAGGAAGCCAAACAACTCGTGCAGGATGATTATGTTTTTTCCTGGAAGAATCTAGTGGCCAAACCCGGTCAGGAATTTCTGACCCGTTATTTCGCCTGGGAAGGATACAAAGATGGTTTGCACGGATTGGCTTTAGCCATGCTGCAGGCAGTGTCTTTTGCGGTGGTAGAACTCAAGGTGTGGGAAAATACCGGATTTAAGGATGATGTAAATGCTGGGCAACCGGATGATGTCATGAAACAACTGCGAAAAATCAAATATCAACTAAATTTCTGGTATTTTACGAAAAAAGCGGAGACCAGCAGCGATTTAACTAAAACTATAAATAAAATTCGGGCTAAAATCAGTCTATGAGCTTAACACCTAAGTGGTTTCAAATTGTAGTCGGGATAATACTTTTTATCGTCATTGCCGACTTGGCTTATTTAAATTTCCGTTTCTGGCAAGTAGACCAAAAGCCAATTGCTACGGAAGTGATCAAGTTACCAAATGAAGATCGTAGTCGTGCGGGCGATGACTATTTAGCGGCGACAATAATGGAAGAAAAATTACAAGAAGCGACCGCCGCGTTGACCCAGCGCGTGGATTTTTTAAGCCAAAATTCACCGTTACCCAAGTCAATACCAGTGACTTCAGAGATCACTACTTCCGGGGTAAAAGAATATTACATCCCCTTGGGTAGCGGATCAACCAGCGCTACTGACTGGACCGATTTGACAGGGGTTGAAGCGTATGTCGCTCCTTCCAATTACGGTGAAATTAAAGAAATGTATTTCGAAGCTAGTTTTTCCGGACAGAGCGGTCGTGTTTTTGTGCGCCTCAGCAATGTCACAGATAATATTGGTTTATTCGAAAGTGAAATCTCACGTGAAGGGATGGCGTCAGCCCTCATTTCTTCTGGAAAGATTCCCATACCTACTTCCACCAAATTATATCGTGTACAAATGAAATCCGCATTTGGGGCGTTTTCTACTCTGACCAATGC
>LCEX01000007.1:32698-61160 GCA_000995415.1 Candidatus Gottesmanbacteria bacterium GW2011_GWC1_43_10 | reverse complement strand
ATCCCATCGGAATGGTCAAACAACATGAGATGGTCAAGGCCGTGATTGTACGCACCCGCAAAGAATTCCGGCGCAAAGACGGTTCATATATTCGTTTTGATGATAACGCCGCCGTGATTATTGATACGATCAAGGACAAGAATCCGCGAGGCACGCGCATTTTTGGCCCGATTGCCCGGGAGCTAAAAGATTTTGGTTTTAGTAAAGTCGTGTCTATGGCCGAGGAGGTTTATTAACTTAAGTTACCTAAGTTACTTATGAAATTACATAAAGGTGATGAAATTATTATTACAGGTGGCAAAGATAAGGGCCGCAAAGGCAAGATCGAACGGGTACTGACCAAAGAACAGAAGGTATTGGTTTTGGGCGTCAATTTATACAAACGGCATCTAAAAAAACAAAATGAAAAGAACCCGGGAGGGATTGTGGATTTTCCGCGACCTTTACCGACAGGCCGTGTCGCGATAATTTGCCCAAAGTGCAAAAAACCCACGCGTGTAGGTTGGAGTAGCGTTAAAGGGGAAAAACACCGGATCTGTCGGAAGTGTAAACAACTGATTTAACTATGGGTTTAAAAGCAGATTACAATAAGATAGTCAAACCAGCTTTGCAACAAGAATTGCAACTAACCAACAGTTTAGCTACGCCAAAACTGATAAAAATTGTGGTGAATGTGGGTTTGGGAGAAGCGCTGACTGATCACAGGGTGTTGGAGCGGGTAGGTGAGCAGCTGATGGTGATCACCGGTCAAAAACCGCTGATAACTCGGGCCAAGACTTCAATTGCGGCTTTTAAGTTGCGGGCAGGTGATAAAATTGGGCTCAAGGTCACCCTGCGAGGTCGGAGGATGTATGATTTTTTTGAAAAATTAGTCAAATTGGTGTTACCCCGAGTACGGGATTTCCGTGGAGTTAGTAGAAGCGGATTTGACGGACAAGGTAATTATAATTTAGGGATCGCCGAGCAGATAGTTTTTCCAGAAATTGAATATGCCAAAGTGGATAAAGTGCGCGGAATCCAGATCACGATCGTGACTACGGCGACTACACCTGAAGCGGGACTTAAACTATTGGAAAAGATGGGGATGCCGTTTACAAAATAAGTTCGTAGTTTCGGCCAGAGGCCGATCCGCCTTTGGCGGACGTAGTTCATAGAAACTACTGCTGAATGCAGACTAAATTATGGCAAAAAAATCTAGTATCATAAAATTTCTAAAACCGCAAAAATATGCGGTCAGACAACGGAATCGTTGTTCTTTGTGCGGTCGGGCGCGCGGATACATGCGTAAATTCGGTTTGTGTCGGTTGTGTTTTCGTGAACGGGCTCATAAAGGTGAATTACCCGGAGTCACTAAAGCATCGTGGTAATAACAAATGTAAAGTGTAAAAATCAAAGATCAAAATGATAATTAAAAATAAATTTTGCATTTTGATTTTTGAATTTTGATTTATCTATGACTGATCCAATTGCAGATTTATTGATTCGTATCAAAAATGGCTATTTAGCCAGACGCGGGAGTGTCATGGTCCCATATAGTCGATTTAAAGAAGCATTATTGGTGCTTTTGCAAAAACACGGATATATTGCCGAATATAGCAAAGATGAAACGAGTAGGGAGATAAATGTCAAATTATTGTATCGGGAGGAAATACCAGCTTTGACTGATGTTAAACGGATAAGTAAGCCGGGACTGCGTCGTTATGTCGGAAAGCGTGATCTGGATCTAATCAAATCACGTTTGGGGCATACGATCATTTCGACTCCTACCGGACTTAAGACACATATTGAAGCCAAACAAGCCGGAACAGGTGGAGAAGTTATCTGTAGAATTTGGTAGAAATAAGTCAGCAGTTGGTAGTTTGCAGTAGGTAGTAGCCTCTTCAAACTACGTCCGCCAAAGGCGGATCGGCCTCTGGCCGAAACTATAAACTAAGTATGTCACGTATCGGAAAAACACCAATAGATTTGCCTCAAGGAGTGACTGCCAGTTTGTCTGGATCACTGCTTAAAGTCGTGGGACCAAAAGGCAACTTGACATTAAAAGTTCCGGAATCTTTGGCAGTTACGATCACCGGAAATGTCATTACGGTCAAAATCTCGGGATCAGATCCGATACTAAACCAAGTATACGGGTTAACGCGGACACTCATCCAAAATGCGGTGACCGGGCTGACTCGTGGTTGGGAAAAAACCGTGGAACTGGTAGGTGTGGGATACAAAGTCAGCGGTGGAGGTAGCGAAGTGACGCTATTGGTGGGATTTACTCATCCGGTTAAAGTCACGGCTCCGCCAAGCGTCACATTTCAAATAAAAGATAATACCAAGATTATTATTTCCGGAATTGATAAAATGTTGGTCGGAGAAGTAGCAGCCAGACTGCGTGCCATTAAGCCGCCAGAGCCATACAAAGGTAAAGGCGTCCGTTATTTAGGCGAAATAGTACGTAAAAAGGCGGGGAAAGCAGTCAAAGCCGTAGGTGCTCCGGCATAAAATTATGGTAAAACATTATTCTAATACCAGAATTAAACGTAAGGCTAGATCTCGAGTCAAGATTTCAGGGACCCAGATCCGGCCTCGTTTGGCTGTTTTTCGCTCACAGCACAATTTGTATGTGCAATTGATCGACGATACCAAACGTGCGACCCTTTTGGGAATGAGTGACAAAAATTTAAACCGCGATATCAAGAATAAAATCGAACGGGCCCAAAATTTAGGAAAAGTGATTGGTGAAATGGCCGGAAAACAAAAAATCACTCAAGTAGTATTTGACCGCAGCGGCTACACATTTCACGGGCGGATTGCAGCCTTGGCAAAAGGATTAAAAGAAGGAGGGTTAAAATTTTGAGAAGATTTACGGATCGGCGGACTGAAATCAAAGAATTCGAAGAAAAAGTCGTGCAAATCAATCGGGTGTCCAAAAAAACCAAAGGTGGAAATAAAATTGGTTTTTCAGTGCTAGTGGTAGTGGGAGACAAAAAGGGCCGCGTCGGGGTGGGATTGGGTAAAGCCCCAGATGTGTCGTCGGCGATTCAAAAAGCCGTGAGGTACGCCAAAAAACATTTACTGCGGGTGCCTATGCATAAAACCACTATTCCGCATGAGATTTATGTCAAACGTGGAGCAGCCAAAGTGTTACTTAAACCAGCTCCACCCGGAACTGGCGTCATTGCCGGAGGAGCTGTCCGGGCAGTAGTGGAAGCAGCGGGTATAAGAGACATCGTTTCCAAAATTTTAGGCAGTAAAAATCAAGCGTCCAATGTCTATGCCACACTGGAAGCTTTGGGTCATTTAAGATCGCTATCTAAATCACAAAAATTATGAATAAACTACAAACACTAGCAAAGATCGTGTCCAAAAAACAACGCCGTTTGGGTCGAGGTGGCGGTAGCGGTCGGGGTAAAACTAGCGGTCGTGGTACCAAAGGCCAAAAAGCCCGCGGATCAATCCGGACCGGATTTGAAGGTGGACAACTGCCGCTTATCAAACGCTTGCCTCTTTATCGCGGTCGCGGGCGTAACAAGTCACAAACCAAAGGCAATCTGATTGTAAACCTTAAACACCTTAATATATTACCTGCGCAAACAGAAGTGACGATTGAGACATTGGTAAAACACAAAGTATTGCGAATCGAAGAAGCGGCCCATTCTTGGGTAAAAATTTTGGGCGAAGGAGATCTAAAAGTGGCTTTGATCGTCAGATTGCCGACTTCCAAAAGCGCTCGGGTCAAAATCGAACGCGCCGGAGGCAAGGTTGAGCTACCACAAGCCAAAACCGTAAGCAGCAAAAAACACTAACATGCAAAAAATTTTGGGACCCATTATATCTAGTCTCAAAACTCCGGAGTTAAGAAACAAAATACTCTTGACTTTAGGTTTGTTTGTAGTTTTTCGGTTGTTTGCATATGTCCCTATCCCTGGTGTCGATATCGCGCGTTTAACTGAACTTTTTCGCAGTAATCAATTTTTGGGTCTCCTAGATATTTTTTCCGGCGGCACTTTGGTAAATTTTTCGGTAATGGCCTTGGGACTCAATCCTTATATCAATGCCTCAATCATTCTACAGCTTCTGACGATGGTATTTCCAAAACTTGAAGAATTGTCCAAAGAGGGGGAATACGGCCGGCAAAAAATCAATCAATACACCCGGCTTTTGACCGTGCCGCTTTGTGTTTTACAATCAGTCGGAATGTATGCCTTGTTAAGAAACCAAAAAATCATTTCGACTTTTTCGCCACTAGCTTTGGTAGCGATGATTGCGACCATGACCGCAGGTACCTTGCTCCTCATGTGGTTGGGAGAACTGATCACTGACCGTGGGGTAGGCAATGGGATATCACTCATCATTTTTGCCGGAATTGTCGGTAGACTGCCGGTAGTTTTTGGCCAAACTGTGACGGCAGCTACAAGTCAATCGGTGACGAATCTGATGATTTTTGGGGTCTTGGCATTGGTAGTGATTTCGGCAATCGTGGTCGTAAATGAAGCGGTGAGACAAATCAGCATCCAGTATGCCAAGCGCATTCGTGGCAACCGGATGTATGGTGGTAACACCAGTTATTTGCCGCTTAGGATCAATCAGGCCGGAGTCATCCCAATCATTTTTGCCGTCTCTTTGGTGCTTTTGCCCCAACTTGCGGGTCAATTCCTGGCTCAAGCCGGGCAGCCGGGACTCGTGGCGGTAGGGACATTTTTAAGCCGGACGTTTGATCCCAGCGGTTTAGTTTATAACCTGTTGTATTTTATTCTGGTAGTCGGGTTTACATACTTTTACACCGCCGTCACTTTTAATCCGCAAAAAATTGCCGATGAGATCCAAAAGTACGGTGGTTTTATTCCGGGTATCAGACCTGGCAAATCAACCGCCGACTATTTGCAATACATCTTGAACCGACTGACTTTGGCCGGAGCTTTATTTTTAGGGATAATTGCGATACTGCCTTCAATTGCCAGACAGATTACTGGTATCAATACTTTGCTTTTGGGAGGAACTGGAGTCTTGATTGTGGTGTCAGTGGTTTTGGAAACCACAAAGGCCTTGGAAGCTCAATTGGTGATGCGTAATTACGAAGGATTCCTGTAAAAAAATTTAAAAGTCAAAGATCAAAATTCAAAATTACAATTCAAAAGTATAAAGGTAGATAATCAGCTTTTGACTTTGGCATTTTGATTTTTGAATTTAAAATTATGCATGTTGTTTTTTACGGTCCAGAAGGATCTGGTAAAGGTACGCAGGCAAAACTTTTGGCCCAAAAATTAAATTTGCCGATTTTGACGTCTGGCGATTTAGTTCGTGAAGCAGCCACCAACGACCGCGGCATCATCGGAGATGTTTGTCGTCAAGCTCTATCTGAAGGAAAATATGTGGCTGACAGCGAGATGTTTGTTCTTTGGAAACATCGTCTCAAGCGTGAAGATGCCAGAGGCGGTTGGATCATGGATGGGTTTCCCCGAAACCTGGAACAGGCAAAATTTTTGGATGACAAAATCTCCAAATATGGTTATAGGATCGAGAAAGCCATTTTTCTAAACCTGCCGGAAGCGGTGTCCTACGAACGTCTCATCAAACGCGCTCGTCCGCTGCATCAGGGTAGTAGCGAATTGCATGATTCGCCGGAGCGGATCAAAAGTCGCTTGGCTATTTATAAGCAAACAGAGATAGAAGTGATTGATTATTATCGTAAACAAGGCGTTTTGATTGAGGTAAATGCAGACCAGTCTGTAGAGGGCGTGCACAAAGAAATTTTAGCCAAAATCCAATGACAGAGTTTACAAAGATCAAAATTGTAGCTATCGTCGGCATGCCCGGAGCGGGAAAAAGCAAGGCAGCGGATTTCTTCCTGGCCAAAGGCATCCCAGTCTTAAGGTTTGGCGATCAGACTGATATAGGACTTAAGGAATTAGGGAAAGAAGTAAATGAAGTAAATGAACGTTGGTATCGAGAATCGATCCGAAAAGAATTGGGGATGGCAGCAATGGCTATCAAAATTGAACCGCGGATCAGGGAAGCGGCCAAAACACACACAATCATTGCCCTTGACGGTTTGTATAGTTGGGAAGAGTATACGTATCTCATACAAAAAATTCCGCAACTTACCATTTTATGTATTTTTGCCCGGCCCCAACTGCGGTATGAGCGGTTACGTAGGCGTAAGATTCGGCCGTTAACGCCTGAAGAAGCTAGAAGTCGGGATTTTGCTGAGATTGAAAATTTGCATAAAGGCGGCCCAATTGCTATAGCTGACCATTTGATCAAAAACGAAACTACGCTTACCGATTTGACTCGGGAATTAGAAAGATTTATAGCAGTAGCTATATGAGTGAGATAAAGACGGCGGCGGAATTGGAATTGATGCGTACCGGAGGCCAAAAGCTACACATGATCCGGGAAAAATTATTAGAAGAAATCAAGGTAGGAGTAGAACCTTTACAAATTGATGCTTTGGCCAAAAAACTGATCCAGGAATCAGGTGCGACACCATCATTTGTGACAGTTGGCGATTATAAATGGGCTACTTGCATCTGTGTAAATGACGCGGTGGTTCATGGAATTCCTACCACAAAATCATTGGTTTGGGGAGATGTAGTAAGTTTAGACGTCGGTCTTTTATATCAGGGTTTCCATACTGATACTTCCTGGACGAAGATAGTTCGTAGTTTGAAGTTGGTAGTTCCAAGTGAGACAGAAAAATTTGTAAAAATAGGGGAAATCGCACTTGAAAAAGCTATTTTAGAAGCCAAGCCGGGGAATCGAGTAGGGCATATTTCCAAAGCGATTCAGGAGATAGTTGAAGGCGCGGGTTATAGTGTAGTCAAGACGCTAGTTGGGCACGGAGTGGGGCGGCAGTTACACGAATCACCTCATATTCCGGGTTTGTTGACCCAACCTTTGGAAAGGACACCGGAACTCAAAACCGGGATGGTGTTGGCTATTGAGGTTATTTACAATATGGGTGGGCCGGAAATCGTGTACAAAAATGATGACGGCTGGACCTTGGCAACAGCAGACGGAAGCCTGTCTGGTTTATATGAACAGACGGTGGCGGTGACTCCTACCGGGCCGATTGTATTGACCTAAAGGTAATTTTAAGGTAAAATTAGCTTTCACAACTGGCGAAGTCAGGGTAACCCACTTCGTCAGTGGATTTATTTGGAGTAATATGCCGCATCAGGGAACATTTGAAGTTGAAGGCGCAGTCACGGAGTCGCTGCCAAACACGTTGTTTCGCGTCAAGGTAGCAGACGGCAGAATCATCTTGTGTCATCTTTCGGGGAAGATGCGCATCAATTATATCCGGATTCTACCCGGAGACCGCGTCAAAGTCGAAATGACGCCTTATGATTTGACTAAAGGTAGAATCACGTATCGGGTGAAATGACACCGCAGTGTCATCCCGAGCTGGTAGTCCCAGCGAGGGATCCCCAGCGGATTTGGTAAAGTGGAGGGGATTTCTCTTTTTATTCGAAATGACAAAATAACATGAAAGTTCAAGCATCAATTAAGCCTAGATGTCGCAAATGCAAAATCGTCAAACGCAACGGTCGTATCATGGTGATTTGTGATAACCCAAAACATAAACAAAGACAAGGATAAAATAAGTTTGCAGTAGGCAGTTTATAGTAGACAGAAAATCTACTGCGAACTACAAACTGTGAACTGCGAACTAAATTATGGCACGTATAGCAGGAGTTGATTTACCGCAAGAAAAACGCATGGACATAGCCCTTACCTATATTTACGGAATAGGTCGGAGCAACGTCAAGCAAATTTTGGCCAAAGCTCAGGTGGATGGGGCCAAACGGATCAAAACTATAACCGAAGATGAACTCAATCGAGTGCAAAAAGCGGTGGAGGGGATTTTTAAAGTCGAAGGAGATTTGCGCCGGGAGATAGCTGACAATATCAAACGTCTCCGGGAGATCGGCACTTATCGCGGCATCCGCCATATCAAAAAATTGCCGGTAAGGGGTCAGAGGACCCGCTCCAATGCCCGCACCAAACGAGGTAAACGTGTGACTATCGGAGCTATGAAAAAAGATGACCGAGCAAAGTTGGATACAGCGCCAGTAGCGGAGAAAAAGTAACTAGTTTCTGGTTTGCAGTAGGCAGAAAAAACTACTGCGAACTATGAACTGTGAACTGCGAACTAAATTATGGCACAACCAAAAAAACAAGTTGAAAAGGGACGTGTGTACGTCACCGCGACATTTAATAATACGATTCTGACGATCACCGATGAACAGGGAAATACCTTGTGTTGGGGATCAAGCGGAATGGTGGGTTTTAAGGGTGCGCGTAAAGCCACGCCGTTTGCTGCTACTACCGCAGTTGAGGCTACAGCTAAAAAAGCCGCAGTCATGGGTTTACGACAGGTAGAGGTCTATATCAAAGGCCCGGGCGCAGGTCGCGACGCCGCCTTAAGAGCTCTCAAATCGGCTGGTTTGATGATTACAATGATTGCAGACGTGACACCTATGCCGCACAACGGAGTGCGAGCGAAAAAGAAACGAAGAGTATAAAAAAAGTTTGCAGTAAGCAGTTTACAGTAGGCAGAAAAAACTACTGCGAACTATGAACTGTTAACTGCGAACTAACTTATGGCACGATATACCGGACCAAAAAATAGATTAGCTAGGCGCGAAGGAGTAGATCTGGGTTTAAAAACACCCGGATCCAAGGCTCATGCCTCGCTTCTTCGCCGACTCAACTTGCCACCGGGCCAACACGGACCCAAAGGCAAACGGAAACCGTCAGACTACGCATTGCAGCTCCGAGAAAAGCAAAAAGCCCGTCGCATGTACGGACTGCTGGAACGGCAATTTCGTAATTATTACAAACAAGCTATGAAAGTCAAAGGCAATACCGGCGATGCCTTGATCAAACAACTGGAAATGCGTCTTGATAATATCCTCTACCGCCTAGGTTTAGCCCCTACCCGGGCAGCGGCTCGCCAATTTGTGACTCACGGACATACGTTGGTCAACAACCAAAAAATGAGCTTTCCTTCCTATCAAGTTCAAATAGATGATGTGGTGACGCTTAAACCCAAGGGTTTAGAAATTCCGGCGGTCAAAAAACTTCTGGCAGACAAAACTACGACAACTGCAAACTGGTTGGAACGAAAGGGGCCGGTGGGTAAGGTTTTACGAAAACCAGAAAGAAGTGAAGTCGCAAGTGATATCAATGAACAGTTGATAGTCGAATATTATTCACGTTAATTCCACCCGCGTTTAAGTGGTGGAAAAGGAGGGTTTGGAGAGAGGTTAGACCAAAGTTCTTTGGAATTCTAACTATTCGTCCGAATACAAAAACATGTTTGAACCAAAATTTAAGATCAAGGTAGATCAAGTGACCAAAGCTTACGGCAAATTTGTGATCGAACCGTTGGAAGAAGGATATGGTCATACTTTGGGTAATAGTTTGCGCCGGGTGCTTTTGACTTCAATCAAAGGCGCAGCTATAGTCAGTGTCAAAATTGAAGGCGTCAAACATCAATTTTCGACTTTGCCCGGTCTGAAAGAAGACATCGTCGAATTTTTACTAAATGTCAAAAAAATCCGCTTACAAATCGCGGATGACAAACCAGTGAAACTGTCTTTGGTAAAAAGAGGCGAAGGTGAAATCTATGCCAAAGACATAGAGGTCCCGGCCGGTGTAGAAATCGTCAACCCTGATCTTTATTTGGGAATGCTATCTGACAAAAAATCTAAATTGGAAGTAGAGATGATGGCCCAAACTGGATTTGGA
The DNA here is from genome assembly GCA_000995415.1 of Candidatus Gottesmanbacteria bacterium GW2011_GWC1_43_10. Taxonomy (GTDB): domain Bacteria; phylum Patescibacteriota; class Microgenomatia; order UBA10105; family UBA10105; genus UBA10105. Next base: position 51,416 of record LCEX01000007.1, on the reverse strand, counting down.
TATGAAACGGCCGATCAGAAAAAAAGTGACGTCATCGGTAAACTGATCGTCGATAGCATTTATACGCCGGTGAAACGGGTGAACTATAAAGTCGAATCCACCCGGGTCGGTCGGATGACGAACTTGGATAAATTGATTCTGGAGATCTGGACTGACGAGACCGTCAATCCGGAGGGGGTTTTGGAAGAAGCAGCCAAGATTTTGGTTTCCTACTTCCTGCAAATTTATGAACCCAAAGCTGAAATTACTGAAGGTGTAGCTGTCACGCCGGCGGTTTCAGACGAAGTTTTGAAAATGCGGATTGAGGAACTCGATATCCCGACTCGGATTGTGAATGCTTTAGCAAATGGCGGGATCGAGACGGTGGGTCAGCTTTTGGGTACACCCAAAGCGGAACTCATGAAACTAAAAAATCTTGGCACCAAGTCGCTTAGCGTTGTAGAGGAAAAACTGCGCGAAAAAGGGGTCGCTCTTAGCGTATAGATGCGATACCAATATACTAATGCGTATTAATAATACGAATAAAAAACAGTAGTATCATTAGCAGGACTTACGCATTATGTCATTGCGAGGAGCGTAGCGACGCGGCAATCTCTAAATCAACATGGTTGAGATTGCTTCGCCTCATTTCATTTCGGCTCGCAATGACAATTTAAGTAACTAAATAATGCGTAACTCATATCATTAGTATCAACTCGTATATTAGCAGCGATTTTTATGAAAAAGGGCATTAAAACCAGAAAATTGGGTCGGACGACAAACGAACGAAAACAGTTGTTTCGGAACCTCACGCGTTCGTTGGTCATGCAGGGTTTTATAGTCACGACTTTAGCCAAAGCCCGTGCAATCAAACCATTAGTTGAAAAACTGGTGACCCGAGCCAAAAACAATAAGCTTAGCAATTTACGGGAATTGCTTACCGAAACTGGCGATTTAAAAATCGTCCAGGGTTTATTTGAAGTCGGTAAGGTGATGATTAAGCGTCCCGGAGGTTATACGCGCTTATTGCGACTCGCGCCGCAAATAGGCAACAATGCTCCTACTGCCAGATTGGAGTGGGTAGAGAAAATCGTCACAGCAGAAGTTGTCACCAAACCAGAAGTGACTATGACTAAAACAGTAGAAAAAAAAGAGTTAGCGGTACAAAAGGCAACTAGTCCGAAGAAACGAACTGTCAGTTCAAAACCAAAAGTATGAAACAAACAGTTGCGACCAAAGCCAAACAAATAGACCGCCAGTGGCATCTAGTTGATGCCAAGGGACAGATTTTGGGTCGGGTGGCAACTCGCATTGCCGTCCTTCTTATGGGTAAGTCCAAAGCGTATTTTGTGCGCCATCTGGACTGCGGAGATTATGTAGTCGTAGTAAATGCTAAAGATGTAGCTGTGACCGGGAAAAAATTGACCCAAAAAATTTATACGACTTACTCTGGGTATCCCGGGGGACTTAGACGTGAGGCATTTCGCGAACTTTTGGGACGCAAACCGGAAGAAGTAGTGAGAAGGGGAGTCTGTGGGATGTTACCCAAAAACAAATTACGTGATAGTATGATCAAACGCTTGTATATTTATTCCGGAGAAGAACATCCACACAAAGATAAATTTAAAATGTAAATATCAAAATGAAAAATGACAAAGTAAAATTTTAAAATTTATTTATCATTTTTACATTTTTAACTGTCATTTTTATTTTTAATCTTTGCATTTTACATTTGTTAATATGCTTAAACCAAAAGAGACCAAAAACATAGAGCCGGAAAACAAATCTCAACCTGCACCAACTTACTATCATGCAGTGGGTCGGCGTAAAGAAGCTACTGCCCGCGTCAGGTTGTATGTCGTGCCGGGTAAAAGTTTGGTACTGGGTGATAAAACTTACACCAAAGGCCAGATTATAGTAAACGATCGTTCGATAGAAACTTATTTCCCGGGTGTAGTGACCAAAGTCAAATACCTGGAGTCATTTCGGACCACCAATACTTTAGAGCGGTTTGTGACGACAGTGGTAGTGGTGGGAGGCGGTTTAGCTGGCCAACTGGAAGCAGTCGTTCATGGTGTGGCGCGGGCTCTGGAACAAGTTGATCGTGAAAAGTACCGACCAATACTTAAGAAACGCGGATTTTTGACGCGTGATCCCCGGGCCAAACAACGCCGAAAGGCAGGTTTCGCCGGAAAAGCGCGTAAGAAAAAGCAAAGCCCGAAGCGGTAAAACCGTTGCCCCACTGTCTAATTGTTAAATGGTTTTATGGTTAGATGGGAATTACTTGGTTAGTCGTTGTTCCGTATAACGAATCAAAGTGTTGACGTCTTTGGGAAGTTCAGAAAGAACTTGAAACATCTGTTTGTATTCAGTTTCTGTAATAAGATCTCTGACTTTGGATTTTTGTAACCAATCCAGCGATTCATAAACTGATCCCCGAGCGTTATAATAGAATTTTTCTTTATCTTTCCGATGATATCTTCCAAATCCCTCAGCAACATTGGCACTAACAGAATCTATGGCTCTGCAAAATTGTTTACCTACAGTGTCTTTGGCAAAATAATCCCACTTGATTATGATTTTCCATGCGGTATTTGATAAATCAAAACTTTTTCTATACGCAGTAATATCTGCAAGTTTTAAAAATCTCATGTATTCTCCTTTCAACAATATAGCCATTTAACCATAAAGCCATTAAGTAGTGAAGCAATGGTGACAGTGAGGATATTATGAAGATTTACTTTGTGTCAGAGACTACTTCTTTTGCTTTAAGTTTCACGACAATTGGTCTAACCAGCATTGCTCCGATATTAGCCAATTTTGCCCCAACACTGGCGATAAAGCCCATGAGCATCAAATGAGCGAAGATATTGGAAGTATCGTTAATGAGCTCGGCGGAGATGATTTCTGAAGGAGCAGGTTTGTCGGGATTTTGTTTTAGGAACTGGGCAGCTTCCGGCGGAAGACTCGAGGCAAGCATTTGTGAGGTATCAAGACCAATGCCTTTAAAATTAAATAACTTGACCGGTTGAGTCTGTTTGGTAAACACGGCGTAGACATTGAGTCCAGAGTAGATGATAGTCATGATACCTAAGCCCAACAAAATATAGCCCAAAATCTTTTCTGTCATGGGCTTATGATAGCAGATACGGACAGAGTTGCAAGATGTGAGGGCTTAGGTCTATGATTAATTTGATAAAAATCAAATGCACAAAAAAACGCAAAGACAAAATAGGCACAAAGTTTTTGGGATATTTATTGGTTTGGTAGTAGTGATGGCCATTTTGCTTTTTCGACCATTTAACACTCAAAGTTTTATCAGCCACCCTCAGCTAAAGACAAATTATGACGCGGTGGTCAGTGAAATTTCCCAAATCCAAAAACAGGAAATTCCAGAAATTAATCCGCTTTGCTCCACCCAGCTTTTGACGCATGGCAAAAAGACGGCAAAAGTGATTGTATTTTTACATGGTTACACCAATTGTCCGCAGCAGATTAGCGTTTTGGGAAGTAAGTTTTTTGATTTGGGTTACAACGTGTATGTTCCGCGTCAACCACATCACGGCTTAAAGGATCGGTTGACGACGGATATTCAGTTTTTGACGGCCGAGGAGATGGTGAAGTTCACGGATGAAATTTTGGACCAGGCTCACGGGTTGGGGACAGAGGTGATACTCGTGGGTTTATCAGGCGGCGGGACGATGGCCGCCTGGGCGGCCCAAAACCGACCTGATCTGGATCGGGCAGTGATTGTGGCGCCCATGCTTTCGATTTTTGATGAGGAGTGGCAGGAAGTGCCGCTTATTAACATAGTTAGACTTCTTCCAAATTTTTTCCGCTGGTGGGATTCTACTCTCAAAGGCGATTATGCCGGACCAAGTTATGCTTATCCCCGGTACGCGACCCATTCTTTAAACGAAATATTACGGCTGGGGTTTGGGGTCTGGGAAAAAGCCAAAACGTCTCCCCTACAAGGGAAGTCGGTTTTAGTAGTAACCAATGCTTCAGATACTGCGGTGAATAACAAAGTGACTTCAGAGTTGGTTGGGTTGTGGAATAAGCAAACACCGGGGAAAATTGCGACCTACGAATTTAGTAAAGATTTAAATCTCACCGAACATGATCTGATTGATCCCCATCAACCCAAACAGCAAGTCAACGTCGTTTATCCGATTTTGATTGGGTTGATAGATAAGTAAGTGTCAGGCTGGGGAGAGTCGAACTCCCGACCTCACGCACCCCATGCGCGCATTCTACCAACTGAACTACAGCCTGTTATTCTATTCGAATAATACAATTATACCGTCTCTTTGCTTATTTGGCGAGGGTGGCGTCTCATTTTAATTGATAGGATGGTATAATACACGTATGGCAGAGAGCTTTATTACGCTTCAATTTGACAAATCCCACCTGTCGACAATTGGCGAACGACTTTATACACAAAGCTTGGATCTTATCAGAGAACTGGTAGCCAATGCTTATGATGCAGATGCGACGGAAGTAAGGATCAGTATTTCTGATAGTTCTATTTCGGTTGAGGATACTGGTTCGGGGATGGACAACGAGGGTTTGCGACAGTATTTCACCATCGGCTCGGATTTTAAAAAACTCAATCCGGTGAGTGAAAAATTTAGACGTCTGCGGATCGGCGAATTTGGTATCGGAAAATTTGCCGTGCTTTCTATATGTAATCGTTTTGAAATTTATACCAGATCGCGTGAGTACGCGGCGACACTCGTTTTTGACAGAGAAGATTTTGAAAGACAAGCTGACTGGAATATTCCTCTCATTGAACACGGTATACAAGATGATCAAATTACAGGGACGAGAGTCACACTCTATAACATCAGAAAGCCCCTTTCATTCTTTGACATTGAACGTCATTTGATAAACGTTTTTCCACTCTACGATAAATATTTTTCGATCTTTGTCAACGAAAAAAAACTCCAGGCAAAATTTATTCCCGGTGAGAGGTTTCGTATCAAAGAAACTACCCGCTTCGGCCAAATTCACGGAGAGATCATCATTGCTAATCTCATGCTTCCAAAAGGTCAGGAGGGTGTTGGTATCAGAGTCAAAAATGTGCTGATTAAAAGAGAGACATTTGATATTGAAAGACTACATAGTTTATCAACCCGTAGATTGACCGGAGAATTAAATGCTGATTATTTACCTATCACCACTTCCCGGAATGACTTTATCAAGGATACACCGCAGTATGAGGAGTTTATGAAAATAGTGGTTAAAAAACTGCGCCGGGTGATCAAAAGTTTGGAAAAATCAGTCCTGTCTTATCGCGATAAAAAAGCCGAAATGATTTTATCCGACGCACTCCTCACTGTCAGGGAAGCACTCAAAAAAAACCGCGATATTTTACTTCTGGATAACTTACCCCTTTTCGGCAGATCGGGAAGAAAATTTGCCGAAGAAGAAAAAATCAAGTCCGGAGTGATCTCAACTGCTTTGTCGGCTCAGGTTGCCCCCAAAATAGATCACGAGTCATCTTTTAAAGATGAATTGCGCCGGGCGCTTAAAAAGGTGAAACCCAAAGTGCGCTCGCGGATCAAAACGTTACTCCGTGATGATCATCGCATCGTCAAAAAGGTGCGTATCGGTGGGAGTGAGTTTTTAGTGAGTTTTGCCCATCTGGGCGAAGAAGAAAAAGAAAGTTTTATTGAGGGCGGGATCATTTTTATCAACCGTGATCACAAACTGTTTAAAAAAATCGAAACCAAAACCGAACTGGTTTTGTATCATTTGATCCGGCTAGTGACGCAGGAAGTCATCAAATTAACCTCAGTACACGACCTTGAAGTCGCCTTTGACTGGCATGGAAAACTCATCAGGGACGCATTTTTGTCCATAAAAGAGCAAACCTAAACATAAGGAACCCGTATTTCTTATGGTTTTTTCAGTAGCGACACAAGACCCGTAAAAGCTGCTACCGCTTTACTCACTACTTGTTCATTTTCAAGAGGAATCTTGATATATTGCTTGCCGGTCTTTTCGTCTTTATGAACGGATAAAGACATGCCGTCATTGGCAGATGTGGTGTCTGAAAATGTCTTTGCCAGGATTCCAAAAAAATCTGCTGCGACTGTGAAAAGTTGGGCTGTTGTCTGCCGCGAGCGAATCTCCTCTTTCTGACCAGATGCTTCTTCCTCAGATGTATCTTTATTGTCAATCTCTTGTGCTTCTTGGATCGCGACTGGCTGGGCCGTTTTTTTCTGGGCAGTAATGGTTTCGACTGATTTCATAAATTGTTTAAATTTGTCACTGCCCATGAAAATCTGATCTTCCCCATGATCTAAAACGCCGCTAAATAAAGAAGATTTAAAGCGCAAAACATCCAGCATGCGATGTTCTATAGTGTTTTGGGACACCAGATTGATAATTTGTACGTTCCGCTTTTGTCCGAGACGGTGGATACGAGCAATCCGCTGTTCTAACACTGCCGGATTCCATGGTATATCAAGGTTGATGAGGAATGAGGCGCACTGTAGATTTAGCCCGACTCCGCCAGCATCTGTAGAAACAAAGATGCGCCGGTCAGAAAGCTCGTGAAAGTTGTGAATCAGATCTTTTCTTTTTTCACTCGGGACACCCCCATGCAAGTATTCATATCCGACGCCGCGTGCCGCAAGCTCACTCACTACCAGTCTGGTCATCCGTTCCCACTGGCTGAAAATAACCACTTTTTCCGTATTCGTAACTAAAATATCATCCAAAATATTCATTACCTCAGTTATTTTGGTATCAAATCGGGTTTGTTGATCAAGAATATAGGTGCTGTCACATACCATCCGCATACAGTTAAGACTAAGAAGAAGGCGCTGCCGGTCTTTCTCATCCAAAAATCCAAACCGCTTCCATTTATTGACCAACCGGGATACGGTCGCGGCATATTCTTCATGGATATTCACTTGTTCCTGTGTCATCGGCACGAACAGGTGTTTATCTACACGTTCGGGAAGTTGAGCCAGAACTTCTTTTTTACGGCGGCGGATCACTATGTCAGATAGTACGGTACCTATCGCATTTAGGTTTTTGTAGCCTACTACTTTTCCATGATCGTTTTTTATCTGGTGCTGCTCCAAAAACTTATAGAGTGATCCCAGACGAAACGGATCAATAAATTGAATAATGGAATACAAGTCTTCCAGTTTATTTTCAAGTGGCGTACCGGTGAGAACCAGCGCATATGGAGAGGTGATTTTTTTTACTTCACGGGCGGTTCTGGTTTTCCAGTTTTTGATCCGCTGCGCTTCATCAAGAATCACCAGATCAGGTTCGGTATTTTTGATAGACTGACTGTCTATCATCACTGTGTTGTAACTGACTATTTTATAGAAAGACTCATCTTGGTACTGTTTTTTTCTAGTTAGTGCATCACCTTCAATGACAGTTACAGAACTATCAGTAAACTTCCCAATTTCACTTTTCCACTGATATTTGAGTGATGTGGGGCAAACAATGAGGGTATGGGTAATACCCAATTCTTTGCGTAAAAGTTCAGCCACGGCAATTGCCTGTATCGTTTTACCTAGTCCCATATCATCGGCAATGAGGGCGCGACCGGCACGAACAGCAAAGAGAATGCCTTGATGCTGATACGGGTAAAGGGTGGTTTTTATCACTTTTTCAAAATAAGCACTTGCAGTTGCATACTTAAATAAATTATCCAAATAGGCAGCGCGTTTTTTATTTGCACGCACGGTTAGGATGAATTCCATCGCATCGCTATAACAACGAAAATGCGGACTGATTTTGGCAGCTTCTTGGATAAACGTTTCAATTGTGTCGAATGACTCCGGTAACAAGCAATGATTACTGTCAAAGTAATGGGTGGCCAATTTTTGAAATTCTGCCGTTTGGTCAGTACCGATACGTAATCTTACATGTCGGGTCGGATTGTATTTCAAAAAAAGCGATGAATAACTCGGGGTAAATCCCTGTGTAAGTAATCTCGCCAGTTTTTTGTTACGAGAAATAGTCAGAAGTACAGCTTCAACATGCTTGCACGTACCTAGATCATTGATTTTGAAATCCATGCAGGTACAGAAATTGAGTCCTCTTCCCGGGCTTCTGATGGCCACTTTATATACTCCGGCACTTTGTTGATTATTGACAGTATAATCAGTAAATACCAGGTGTTCCCCTTCTTGTTTAGTGATGATAAAGGGCTGATCCCGGACAATTTGGCGCCTGAGTGCTTTTTGCCATTCATCGACAGAAAGTTCATCAGGTTTTTTATGATACGAAACAAGTGGCCGTTTCTTTCCTTTCTTCTTCATTAAGACGCGATGGTAGTATATTTTGAGGTAACTTTCAATCGGAGAATTTGCTCATGATAATTTATGTTTAGCACCTTCAGATGCAGGGATGGTTTTTTGTGAATATATCTGCGAGTCGCAACAGTTCTTGAGTCAAAAGTAGACAGCGCTTTTTGATCTCTTCATCGATTAGTAAAAGGCCGGTTCCTTTTTCTTCGTAGTCGCTATTTGCTGTGCCGATTTGTGTTTGCAGCGCATAACCATAGAGAGCCCTGACTACCAGACGCAAATGTTCACAGGGGTGAGCGCAGTTGCGGATAGAGCTGGAATTGGAAACGAGAGCAATCGGTTTATTGCGAAACGCATCATAAGCCAGATTGTCCAAAGCGTTTTTCAATACTCCAGAGTATGAGCCGTGATAAAGAGGCGAGCCAAGTACCAGACCGTCAACGCTAGTTATGAGTGTGACGAAATCCCGGACGTTTTTATCCGGACTCTGTAAAGGGTTTTTGTGATACTCGGGGATGGCAATCGATAAAGGTCTCAAAGATAAATCCCAAAATACCGTCTCTGCCCCTTTTGATTTTAGTAAACTCTCGATGTAGGTAAGTAAAACTCGAGTATGTGATTTTTTAGAAATGCTGCCGCAAATCAAAGCAATTTTCATAAAAGTGTTTTTGAATACATTTTAGGCGTGTTTAACACGCATTCTTCCTAAGAAATAGGTAGATATCTTGTCACTTTAGAAGCAAAGTCTAAAAGATGACCTTTTTGACTTTTGGCTTTAGTTTTCCAGTACTGATTTTAGTTTACCCAAAATCTCCATTGTAAACGGTTCTTCTAAATTTCCAACGTCTACCCATTCAAAGTATTCGAGCTCAGAGGATTTATTGTCAATGGTTTTATGGGTATACCTGACATGGTAATTTCCATTTTTTGAGGTGAGTTCAAATACTTTATTTTCATCAAAATCTGTCACGATATATTCTGACCAGTTGCCAGTTTTACTTTGATTTTTATATATGGTTCCCACTTTGACAGGCCAGTCGTTTGTCACTTCTTTAGCTATCGAGTCTACCCAAAGTGGTGTATTTTCCGGATTTATATAAAAAGCAAACACTTCGTCAGCCGGTCGATTGATCTTAATAGTGAGCCTGTTTTCTTTCATGTTGCAACTGATTATATCAGAAGGATGAGAATGTCGTCTTTGTGTTAAGAGCTGAAGCCAACTAAAATTGGCGGAGAGTATGAGACGATTTATAAACTTTTGTCAACCAAACCTGGTATCTTTGAAATATGTTTCCAAAGCTTTTCCAAATCCAGAATTTGTATCTTCTTTATAAGAATTCTTATTTATCCATTTATACCAATCATGTTCGCTGCTCAGCTTTACCTCACCTGATATATATTTACATTTATATCCAACACTAAATATGTTTTTCCCTGCGCTTCTGTGACCAGAATCTAACGGAATTGTAAAAAACCAGGTATAGAAAGGTTCTAATATTTCAATAGTTAATCCCGTTTCCTCAATTACTTCTCGTTTTAAAGCCATACTTAAATCCAACTCTCCCTCCCTAACTTTTCCACCGGGCAAATCTAGTCCCATTTGGGGATCATGAAGAATAAGAAGTTCGCCGTTTTTTTCAATAAATGCTTTTTGCCCGATAAAACAAACTAAATCTTCCACGGAACCATAATAACACAGATATAGTTTTATTCCGAAGTACAATCTTCCTTATTAAATTATGAAGCTATTTTTGTTGATTGGCGGAGAGCATGAGACGTTCTTGGAACTTCTGATTTTTTCACTTAGATAGATACTCCCTACTTATTTTCCATACGCCTTTTTCTCGGAAAGCAGGAATACTTTGCCGCTTAGCCGCATTAAATATTGCGGGAGCGCCAACATGGTGTTTTTTTACATAATCCGCAAGCGAAATGATAGTTTCTCCTTTCAAATATGTTATTCGCTTGTGTAATGCTTCCAAAAGTGCCAGAGTAAGTACGGATTCCATGAGTTTGGTTTTGTGGTTATCTTGATATACAGTAAAGGCTTTATAATAGTTTTTTTTATCCTTTTCCCTGATGATTATTCTAGGAAAATTCAGGCGTAACAACTGGTAATTTATCAACACTCGGCCAATGCGACCATTCCCATCATTAAAAGGATGGATTGTTTCAAAATCCAAGTGAAATTTAGCGATTTTGTCCAAAAAATAGGAATTTAAATCACTTGAATATTCAATAAGTATTTCTTTGAGATTGCGTTCTATTTGTTTAGGCGGTACGGCGATAAAAGTCCCTATCCTTACAAATTCATTATCGCTGCGTAATCTTCCAGCTACTTTATCATTAATATCTCCCAGAAGCATTTGATGTAAAAGCAGTATCAACTCAAGCGTTAATTCCTGTTCTTTGCCTTTATATTTCTTGTAATTTATGACTCGAGCTAAATTTTTAGCTTCATAGACCTCACGAACAGAAACGTTACGAGATACTTCCATCTCCATAAGTATTCGTTCGGTTTCTTTCAAAGTGAGCGTGGAACTTTCTATCGCATTTGAGTTGTAGACGTTTTCGGGTAACTCCGACTCATCAATGATAGTGAGAAGTGCGTCTTTGCCGGGGCGCAGGGTATCATATTCTTTCTTTAGTATGTGAATACGATCTTTAACTGAAGAAGTGATAGACATGTGTTTAGTATACAATATTCACTATATTTTGTCAAATTTTAGTGAATTGAATCACATATTTATCTTTATTCACGGTATTTTACCGTTTTGCATCTTATCCAAGCCGGGTCAACCTCGGGTTGAGAACTGAACAGGCTGGATCCCGTCTCTGGCGGAGAAGCGGCCCTTTCAGATTGGACGTTTTTTCTCCATTTATTCACAAGTAGTTTCATCCAATCGCGAGGTACATTTCCCTATCCATTTTTTTGAATTTGTTATTTCGTCAATTATATTTTCCAGTTCACTTAGTTTTTCCGGCGCACCATAATAGTTCACCACTTTTTTGGTTTTGCCGTCAATTGTAATAGCGGTTGTCGTTGTTGGCAAATCTGTAACTGGCGCGTAATACTTGTCTTGGAGCGAAAAATAATCAATTTTGTAGAATTCATCAACAAGTCCTTTTACCTTATCTGTAGGTATTTGAGAATTTTGTATTCCTTTAGTTTTCACAAAATATTTGCCATCATAGACAATTTTGCCGTCTCCGTAAATGGTCAGTTTATAAGCGGGACAAAAACCATAGCAAGCAGTTCTCTCCAACGTAATTATTACATCCTTAAATTCGGTTGGTTTCGGTGGCTGGATCAACTTGGGGTACAAATAAAAATAAGAGGTTACCAGTAAAACTACAATCCCAATAATGATTGGAAATCTTTGCTTCATATGGTTATACATATTTTAGCAAATCTTTAATATTGGCACCGAGAACTTATTGTAACTTTTGTCATTATCACAATCGAGGAAGTTTAAATAACACCGCTTTCAATCTTGGTAAGGATAGTGTGCTTTACGCTGGATTTTCTCACTAAATCGCCTTGAAACCAACTTTCATATTTCCTAACTGGCGGAGAGTATGGGACGATCTTGGAACTTTAACACATCAAACTTTTGGTTTTAAGTCCCATGGTAAAAAATAAACAATAACAATAAAATAAAAAATAATAAATAGAAAAATAACTAAATTTACTATAGTTAGACTACTTAAATTTATTCTAAAAATTTTCAAATTCTGTTTTTTACCATTAACATTAATTATACAACCATTCGCGAGTTGTTCTGCAAGGCCAGAAAAGATAATTGGGAATTTATTTTTTACTTCCATTTCTTTTGCCTGTTCCATACGAAAATGGTAATAATTCTTAGTTCTGTTAAATGAAAATGCCCAAAGTATAGAAATAAGAAAACCCAATACAGAAAGTAACCAAAAAATCAACCTTTTACTCCATTCAGTAGGATTTTGGGAATTGGGGAAATTTGAACCAATAATAGCAGCTAAAAATGTATTGGAAATTAGAAAAAGTTGTCCAGTGTCCCATACAGCTTTAGACTCGTGAAGCACAAGTTTGTACAGATATTCGTATTGTTGTGCAGCTTTGTCTTCTATCATATAACAAAAATAAAACCTGCTGTGTAAGGCAGGTTTCTAGTAGAAATTATACTCTTTACAAAACAACTAAACAAATTAAAAGCCGGGAGCATGGGACGATTTGGGAAGTTATTTATTAAATTCTTTTATTAGTTCTTCACAAACTTCTCTTGTTAGTTGCGCTAATCCTTGAGTCAATGGGTATTTATCAACGTACTCTCTATAAATATGGACATAGTTTCTAAAACCTCTGATTACGTTTAGCTTATCTTTTTCGTGATCTTTTATAAGTTTTTGTTTACTTCCTTCTTCAATCAAATCATGAAGGTCAATTTTTTCTTGAGGATTTATATTTAATTTTAACCTTAACATAGATTCGATAACTGCCGCATACAAAATTGTTGCAGGTTTAAACATTCCATGTTTTTCACACTCTTTTGCTGTCGCAAAATCTCTGGTTACAAGATTTTTAAAATCTTTATCTTCTATCCATTTAAAATCTCCCTTACGACCTATTCCCATCACAAGACGTTGAATATCAGACCAATTTTTATCTTTATTCCAAGCAGGTTTCCCTTTTCGAGATTGACTAATTTTCTTAATAGTATCAGGGTTATGTTTTTGTCCCTTTTTTGGCATATTCAAAAACAATTACTAAATTTTCTGAGCCACTTTATACTTGTTATCTTCTAAAAGTTGGGTTAGCTTTTTCCTGTTAATTAGTTCTATTGGTTTACCTTGTGCAAACTTAACACATTCGTTGGAAAAATCCGAAGTTGTAATAAGGATTCCTTTACTGGCTCGTTCATGAGTCATAGCACCATATAGATCTCTAATAATATCAACGGGCACGACATTTTGATATCTTTTACACTGAATTACAAATCTTCCACCAATAATGGGATTGCTATTTTCCGCGATTACGTCTATTCCACCGTCATAGGAATGTTGTGTGGTAACAGCCACAAGCCCCATCTTGTTTAAAAGAGATGATATTAATTCTTCAAAAGTAAACGGATTTATTGTGTCAAGATCTATTAGTCTGTCAACGACAGACTCATCATAAAGATGAGGGGTTGTTTCCGATATTTCGTAATCCCGATCGTAATTAAACCGGAGATTAAAATTTGATAATATTGCTTCTGGTTCTAAATTTTCAACTATAATTTGATCGTATTCATCAATATCTACAACACAGCTTAGTAAGCACGCATTGAAGCGATGCCCTTTTGTTTTATGTATCGTTTCAGCATATCCGTTCAAATATATTTTATGAATCGATGGGAGGTATGAAATTAAAGCATGCAGAATACGATAACATATGAGGGTAATAAGATCCTTATATTCTTCGTTAATTTGAGTTCGAGATTTTTCAGAATAAGACTTTTCTCCTGATTTAAGAATTTTATATTTATTTTTAGGAATAAAATCTTTGGGAGGTAAGTTGATGTTAACTGTCAATGCCTGCGGATTATTGATTTTTAGTTTAGCATTAATTGCAATACTAGCATTAAAGTTACTCTTAAATTTTATTGACTCGTTAAAAATATAAAGAAATAATTTTGTTAACGCTTCTTCATCACCTTTTTTTATCTTGTCTATCGCAACATTGCGCTTTTCTTTGAGTTCTGCTCCAGAAAATATTGACTCAATTAAGGATAACGGTATGGTTATGGGTAAAAATATAATAGATATATATGAATTGTAAGAGATGAATCTGTCAAAATAACCAGGTACTATATAATTGCTGACTAATTTATAAAGGTTATCTTCAGAATAATGCTTGCTTGCCATATTATTTTTGTTGTTGGTTTAAGCTGATCTGTTATAATTATACAACTTTACCTTGTGTTAGATGAGTTTAAGAAAAATCCCGCTATAGTAAAATCAATTCAAAAGTACTTTACTTTTTAATGAGGATCATTTCAAATAATTTTGGAGTAACTTTTTAATAGTCCTTCTTCCATAGCCGCTTTTCAGATACTCTTCACGATTCTTAGCGTCTTTTTCACTTAAAAAAGCTTCGTAATGAATCAGTGTATACGGACGAAAAGATTTGGTGGCTTCACTTTCTCCATTATTGTGTTGTTTGAATCTTTTTCGAAGATCAGTAGTAAAACCAATATAGAGACTTCCGTTTTTTAGACTCAGAAGAATGTAAACGTAGAAAAACATAAAATCAGAGCAAAGCCACGTTTATCTTAGCGAAGACATGGAGCGAAATAAATCCTTCAGATTTAAACGCTCCCACGTAATCTCTAAGCTCTCCCGCCAGTTGCGGATCGCTAAGATATTACGTGGCGGAGGGTACAGGATTCGAACCTGTAAGGGCTTGCGCCCGCTAGTTTTCAAGACTAGTGCCATACCATTAGGCGAACCCTCCAAACGCACTTCATAACTTTATCTTAGATTCAAAATGTGCCTATATTTTACCAGAACCAAGGTATAAACGGAACAAAGTGTGGCGTGCACAGGTTAATCAACTAGTATTAGATCAATAAGTGATATGTATGTAACTAAACAAAATTCCGCAGCAAGTTAAATAGAATTTTTATTCCATGTATCGTATGTAACTTTTTTCCTTCGTGATGGCCGCGTACATGGTATGTGATCGGTACCTCATAAATTGCTAAATCGTTTTTTACAATCTCCCGGGTAATATCAACAACGTCAAACACAAAATCATTACTAGGAATTGTGATCAGTTGCAAAATAAGAGATTTTGGAAACACTTTAAAACCTGTAGAGATATCAGTAATATATGTGCCATAATATGTATTAAATAACCAGGTAATGATTCGATTGCCGACAGAATATATGTGGTTTCTTTTGTTGGGTTTTAAATACCGTGAGCCAAACACAACAGATGTTTGTTTATTCAAGATAGGGGAAAGTAGAATCGGGTATTCCTCTGGATCATATTCCAAATCTGCATCTTGAATCAGAATAAAGTCACCACTGGCTTTCTCCAGACCCAGCTTGAGCGCAGCTCCTTTACCCGCACGTTTATTTGAGAAAATAAGCGTATCAATATACTTCTTATTTTGTTTTAAAACTAATTTAGTTCCGTCATTTGATCCGTCGTCTATTATGATGACTTCTTTTTGTACACCGGAAATATGCACCCTGAAAATTTTCTGTACGATGTGAGCTATTGTACTTTCTTCATTGTATACAGGGATGAGTATAGAAAGTTTCATCTGCAGTTATTTAAATGTAGAGTTTCCATATGAATTTACATAACCTGGATCGATAATTTGCTAGTCTGACAAGATGAGAGTATAAAAAATAAAATAGTATACAATTTTAGTATACATTACAATATAAGGCAAAGAATGAAATCACGGATAGCCATAATTGGAATAATGTTTGCAGTATTGTTGCCTTTTGTGTATCTCCATTTCAAGTCTGGAGCTTTTTTTCTTACACATGACGGGCCGTTCCATATTGAACGCACATTTCACTTTTTGCATGCTTTTCTGGAAGGTAACTTCTGGCCTACCTGGGGGAGATTTTACAATAATGGCTTCGGATCGCCGATCTTTCTTTTTTTATTTCCTGTACCCTACCTGATTCCAACGATGATAGCCCTTGCAGGGATAGACTTTATAGCGGCGTTAAAATTGAGTTTTCTGATATTTCAGGCACTGGCTTTGATCGCCATGTATTGTTGGTTGAGAAATGGTTTACGGTTTTCAGTGACGTCATCACTATTGGGTAGTATTGCATACATATATTCTCCTTATGTCATATCGGCTATTTTTGTCCGCGGTGTTCTAAGGGAATTGGCTGGACTTGCGCTCGCGCCTTTTATATTGTTTGCAATCTATCAGCTTTTTTCCCAAACAACACTTCAAAAAGTTGGATGGGCAGCTCTCATTTTTGGGCTATTTTTTTTAACTGATGGTTACAGCGTGATTTTATTTTTTCCCATATTCTTCATCTACTCACTCTATTTATTTTTGTTACACAAAATTCAAAAAAAATTTGGTTTGTCAGTGATAAGTGCAGTTATTCTGGGCGGCGCGATATCTGCATTTATCACCCTACCTACTATTTTGGAACTTGGTTATCTCAAAGGCGTGAATAACGAGGTCTACAAAGATCATTTTGTGTACGCGTGGCAACTTATAGATCCACATTGGGGTTTTGGATTCTCAATGCCGGGAACAAATGACAGCATGTCGTTTCAAATCGGGGCGATCAATCTTGTAGCAATTTCAATGGTGGTATTTCTATTGCTTACCAAAAAAATTAAACAGGACAAATTGATCATATTTTTTGCAATTCTTCTGGTAATTTTTCTAATTCTTATGATTTACCATCCGTTAAGTCTCTTCGTTTGGGGGAACCTCACAGTCCTAAAAAAAGTGCAGTTTCCCTGGAGATTCTTAGCGCCTGTGGTTTTAATATGTTCGTTTTTTGCTGCAGTTGTGGCAAATAAATATAGACTGAGACTGAGAGGTTTAATAATACTATCCTTACTTATTATGATGGTATCCATAAAATACCTCAGAACGAATCAGGCCATCGAGTATGAGTATAGTTATCTACCCACCAACAAAAGTGACGCAACGGCTTTTCATGAGTTTATTCCAAAATGGAGAGATTCTACATCGTCTTTTGAAAATATAACCGAAAAAGTAGAAGTAGTGCGAGGTTCTGCAAACATAATAAGCTTAGTTGAAAAAAGCTGTTGTACAACTTTTACAGTTGAAGCTCGCGATCCAGTAAACCTGCGTATCAATACACTTTACTATCCAGGATGGGAATTATATATAGACGGTAAAATCAGTCCATTCACGATTACTAATAACGATAATAAAAAACTGGCTGATAATAAAAGAGATATCTCAGGTTTAATGGCTTTTGAACTACAAAACGGTACCCACAACGTGAGATTGCAGTTTGCTGATACTCCTGTTCGTAGATCCGGAAAGTTTATATCAATGATCGGGATAGTCATCAGTATACTGTTGGTATTGAAACACTTGTATTTTACCAGAGTTTGTGCAATTATGGGGAAAATTCTTGCCTAGGGAGGTTTTTTTATGGCACAAGATCAAAAACTCCAGGCTATTCGGATGGCGATGGAACAGATCGAGAAACAATATGGCAAAGGCTCGATCATGAAGCTAGGCGATCAGGTAGCCGGCAAAACCGGTATGGATGTCATTTCTACAGGTAGCATTCCACTTGATCTGGCTTTGGGTGTGGGAGGACTTCCGCGCGGCCGAATCATCGAGATTTACGGTCCAGAAGCATCTGGTAAAACCTCGGTTTGCCTGTCGGTGATTGCTGAAGCTCAAAAAAATGGCGGAGTAGCAGCCTTCATCGATGCCGAACATGCGCTTGATCCGGTGTGGGCGGAAATTTTGGGGGTCAAACTTGCAGATTTACTTATTTCCCAACCTGATACCGGTGAGCAAGCTCTGGAGATCGCCGAAACGCTGATTCGAAGTGGCGGCATAGATGTGATTGTGATTGATTCGGTAGCCGCGCTTGTTCCTAGGGCCGAAATTGAAGGCGAAATGGGCGATTCGATGATGGGTGTGCATGCCCGGCTCATGTCCCAGGCACTACGAAAACTTACCGGGGCCATTTCCAAATCAAAAACGATCGTGATTTTTACCAACCAGATGCGCCAGAAAATCGGCGTAATGTTTGGTAATCCCGAAACGACCACCGGCGGGCTCGCGCTCAAATTTTATGCTTCAGTGCGGATGGATACTCGAAAAATCGAGACGATCAAAGATGGCGATCGGGCGATCGGCAGTCGGCATCGGGTGCGGATAGTGAAAAATAAAGTTTCGCCGCCATTTCGGGTCGCTGAATTTGACATCATGAATGACGGGATTTCCAAAGAAGCCGGGATTTTGGATGTGGGAGTGGAACTGGGGTTGATCGCCAAATCAGGGGCATTCCTAAAGCACAACAATCAAATCCTGGGCCAAGGCCGGGAGGCAGCCAAGTTGCATCTTAAGGAAAACCCCAAACTGACTAAGGAATTACTGGAGCAAATTTGGAAGCACGCTAAAACCGGCAAGATGCCGGTGGCTGTCGGCAAAGAAGAAGAGGAAGAGTAGTCGTAGTCGAGTTCAAAGTTCGAAGTTCAGAGTTTTGAAGAAAACCACTGCGAACTACGAATTATTAACCTTGAGTTAACAGTGTTAATCACCACTATCACTTCGCAGAAAAAACGCAAAGACCGGGTCAATATCTTTGTGGATGGTACGTACGCATTTGCCCTGGATTTGGATCTCATGGTAAAACATCGTTTGCGTGTTGGGCAGACTTTGTCAGATATCGAAGTCAAAGCATTGGTGAAAGAAAGCGAACTCGCTAAATGGTATAACCAATGTTTA
>LCEX01000007.1:0-32665 GCA_000995415.1 Candidatus Gottesmanbacteria bacterium GW2011_GWC1_43_10 | reverse complement strand
TGGAGATTATCTCACCCGCCACGAAGTCGGCGAACTTACCCAAAAAACAGTGTTAAATCAGCTCACAGCCAAAAACTGGTTAAACGATGAAAAATTTGCAGAGTGGTTCGTCGAGCAGCGTTTGACTTTTAGACCCAAAGGTAGTCGGGCACTCCAAATGGAACTTAAACAAAAAGGGATTTCCACAGATATTATCCAGGAAGTCTTGACAAAACACCTGGATGAAACCACTCAAATTGGTCTGGCAAGGCAAATTGTAGCTAAAAAGCTCACTTTTTGGCAAAAGCTGCCCCCACTCAAGTTGCGCCTCAAGCTGCAAAATCTGCTTCTCCGGCGAGGATTCTCGTATGCAGTCATAAACCGGGTATTAGAGGCAGAAACGGCGGCCACCTCTGATTTGACGTGACTTACAAAAAAGGATAAAATAGATCTTACAATTAAACATAAATTAACTTTCTTGGAAAAACGGCAGACTATAGCTTGAGTATGCAAAACCATTCCATTCTACTTGCTATACCTCTCAAGTAAACCTACTTCTTGTAGGTTGCTTCATGTGTATTTTCCAGGAAAAGATAAAGGAGTTTTCTTATGGGTATTTTTGATACAGTTTCACAAATATTATCAGGTAAAAAGCCACCAGTTGTAGCTCATCCGCCAAAACGTAAGATTGAAAAAACAGTTTCGCCCAGACCGCAGCTGGAACAGATCCAACTTCAGGAACAACTCCGCCTAGCCCAGGCCGAGGCCCGGGATATCATCATCGAAGCCAAAGACGAAGCACTCAAGATCAAAAACCGAATTCAGGAAGAACTACGTCACAAAGAGGAGTTTTTGGACCGGAAGCAAGGAGCGATAGAAGAGCGCGAAAAATTATTACAAGCCGGAGAAGAAAAAATCAACGAGCGCCTAAAAGAACTTGAGCAAATCAAAATCGAACAACTGCAAAAACTCGAACGGGCAGCCCATCTGACCCGTGATGAGGCGCGCAACTTGATTTTGAAGGCAGTTGAGGAAAGTTTGCAGGAAGACATCGCCAAACGTCTACGTGAAGCTGAAGAAAATGCCCGGGAAGATGCTGATAAAAAAGCCCGGGAAATACTGGTGGATGCGATGAAACACGGGGCAACTGACTATGTAGCCGAATATACGATTTCGACTGTCAAATTGCCGGATGAAGAAATGAAGGGGCGAATCATCGGCAAAGAAGGCCGCAATATCCGCACTTTTGAACAAGTCACCGGAGTGGATGTGGATTTGGATGAAGAAGGGGCGATCAAACTGTCTTCTTTTGATCCGGTACGCCGGGAAATTGCCCGTGTGGCTCTGGAGCGTTTGATGAAAGACGGACGGGTACAACCGGGCCGGATCGAGGAACTGGTAAACGAGGTCAAACGTGATATTGAGCGGATCATGCTGGAGGAGGGACAAAAGTTATGCCACAGTGTGGGCGTCTTTAATTTACCTCCACCTTTAGTAGCTCTTTTGGGTAGGTTTAAATACCGTTTTTCCTACGGACAAAATATGATCGCCCACACACTTGAGGAAACCAAAATCGGAATCGCCTTGGCCCATGAAATCGGTGCTGATGTAAATGTAGTGCGTCTCGGGTGTTTGCTACATGACATCGGGAAAATCATCACTGACCAAGAAGGGACACATATTGAGTTGGGGGTAGAGTTATTGAAAAGATACCGGATGCCCCAGGCAGTGATTGATTGCGTGGCTCAACACCACGAAGATGTACCGTTTAGCTCAATCGAGTCGACTTTAGTCTATATCTCCGATGCGATTTCCGGCAGCCGTCCGGGGGCCCGCTACGAAGATATCGAGGCTTACATCAAACGGCTTTCAGATCTGGAGCAGATCGCCAAGGTGCGTACCGGTGTCAAAGAAGCCTTTGCTTTTCAGGCCGGACGTGAGCTACGGGTGATAGTTGAACCGCAAGAAATAGATGATGCAAAGGCAGTGATTTTAGCACATGAGCTAAAAGATGAAATTGAAAAGAAACTGACCTATCCCGGGCAAATTCGGGTCACCGTCATCAGGGAGTTAAGAGCGATTGATATAGCGAGGTAAATCTAAGAAGATTGCTTCGCTACGCTCGCAATGACGAAAAAGTAACGGAAATCTGAACTGTTACTTTTGAACTTTTGATTTGACATTTGGATTTTGGTATTAGAATTTTTATTTTAAATATTGCTTACTATATCAACCTAAATAACTATAGTATTTTACTTTAGCCTATCTTCACGCCTTAGCTTAATCTCATAGTAAAGATCTTCTTGACAGGACAATAAAAAAAAACTACATTGACTGTGGATCTTATTCTAATCTTCTAAATAAAAAACACTGCCCAAAAAATACTGTTGTGATGGGCGTGAAAAATTCATTAATTCGTCATGCTGAACTTGTTTCAGCATCTCCAAATAAAAAACCAATAGATCCTGAAATGAATTCAGGATGACATAAAGTTAACCCGCCATTGTTCAGTACTTCGGTGGGCGAGGGGAGGTGAAAATATTTATGACAAAGGCAGATTTAGTCGATTTGGTAGCCAAAAAAGTTAACTTGACCAATAAAGCTGCTAAAGAAGCAGTGGCCGCTGTGTTTAAAGCCGTAGAAGATGCTTTAAAAAAGGGTGACAAAGTCGTAGTGACTGGATTTGGGACGTTTATGGTCAGAAGTAGAGCCGCCAGAACTGGTCGCAATCCGCAAACCGGGGCATCGATCAATATCCCGGCACGCAAGACACCAGGATTTACGGCTGGTAAAGCTTTGAAAAAAGCAGTTCGGTAAATATGTGCATGCTCAAAGGAGAGAACCCTCCTCATCCGTCTCCGCCAATTGGCGGATAGCGGAAGCGGATCGGGTCTTTCCTTTTTGGTGTGGTACAATTAGATTCGTATATTAGAATCGATTAAATATGGTTATCTCCGTATCTCATCTTTCCAAAACTTACCGCGTCGCGCAAAAAGAGCCGGGATTTTTGGGCACGTTAAATTCTTTTTTTAATCGCCAGTACAAAGAAGTTCATGCAGTCAGTGATGTTTCTTTTGCCATCGGTGAAGGAGAATTAGTTGGTTTTATCGGACCCAACGGGGCGGGGAAAACCACGACACTTAAATGCTTATCCGGACTCTTGTATCCCACTTCTGGTCACGTTTCAGTTTTGGGGTTTACTCCTTTTGAGCGTAAGAATACTTGTTTGAAACAAATTTCTTTGGTGATGGGCCAAAAAAATCAACTCTGGTGGGATTTGCCCGCTGAAGATACATTTTTATTAAATAAGGAAATTTATGAAATTAGCGACGAGG
Source organism: Candidatus Gottesmanbacteria bacterium GW2011_GWC1_43_10 (assembly GCA_000995415.1). Lineage (GTDB taxonomy): Bacteria > Patescibacteriota > Microgenomatia > UBA10105 > UBA10105 > UBA10105. The sequence goes on along the minus strand of LCEX01000007.1, from coordinate 29,351 downwards.
TCTACAAAAAAACGTTGCATGAGTTGGTAGAACTTTTAGATGTGGCAGATGTCTTGAAAACCCAGGTGAGGAAATTGTCACTAGGGCAACGGATGAAAATGGAACTCATCGCGGCTCTGATTCATAAACCCAAAGTGTTATTTTTGGATGAACCCACGATCGGATTGGACGTGATCATGCAGCAAAAGATGCGCGAGTTTATCCGAGAGTATAATCGACGACATAAATCTACGATTCTTTTGACATCTCATTATATGGAAGATGTAAAAGAACTTTGTAAACGTGTGATCATCATCGATCACGGTAAAATCATCTACGATGGATTGCTAGGCGATATCGTCAAAAAACTAGCTACACACAAAAAAATCACCGTGATTTTTGAAAGCGATGTCGACCCCAAACAATTGGACGCTATCGGCGAAATCAAGGAATATAACTTTCCCAAAGTCGTGATTTCCGTCGAGCGAGGAGCATCCAATGTGGCAGCAGCAGAGCTTTTACAAAAATTTCCGGTAGCAGATATCAATATCGAAGAGCCGGATATCGAAGACATCATCCGCCAGGTGTTCAAAGGGAAAGAATTAGTCTAAAATTATGTATGAAGAAAATTGTCACTATTTTCAGTTTAAATCTGCACGACGCCTTGGATTCAAGAGGACGTTCGTTTGTATGGTTTCTGTTGGCAGTCATTAATCCTCTGACTCTGCTTATTTTTTGGCAAGGCGCATTTGCAGAACAATCTATCAGTCTGTCAGGATGGAATTCATCTTCAATCACTTCTTATTACTTATTGCTTATGTTAACTAGCACTTTACTTCATGTTCATATTGAAGAAGAAGTAGCAGAATACGATATCAAAGAAGGCAAATTATCTACATACTTATTAAAACCTTTTTCTTATTTGGGATTTAAATTTCTGACTGAATTTCCTTATCGTCTATTGCAGACAAGTTTTGCCGTTTTGATTTTTATTGCGATTTCCATCTTCTATCCAAGATTATTGGGAATCGACTTGACATTTCAAAATATAACTTGGTTAATTCCGGTTTTCATGCTGGCATATGGAATATCTTTTCTGTTCAAAATGATCATAGGGCTGATAACTTTTTGGATGACAGATTACCACGGCCTTCAGGAATTAGTATTTGTCACACTTTTGGTTTTAGCAGGGTTCGTGATGCCTATAGAATTTTATCCGCAGTTTATATCAAAATTTGCATATATGACACCTTTTCCTTACATGATTTATTACCCGGTATTAGTACTACAAGGAAAATTGCTTCCTTTTGAGTTAGCTAAACTTTTACTGAACCAGCTATTGTGGGTAAGCCTGTTATATCTGATTTATCGTTCGCTTTGGGTCAAGGGAATTAAAAAATATACTGCGATTGGAATATGAAGCGATACCTAAAAGTCTACCGATATTTACTAAAGATCAATTTCGCTAAGCTCGTGATTTACCGGACAAACTTTGTTAGCAGTCTTGTATCAAGCTTGGTTTGGGGGATATTTATTATCGTACAAATGCTTTTACTAACCTCAAGATCAACCCAAATTTTCGGTTGGACCAAGAACGAACTCTTACTTTTGACCGGAGTTTTCAGTGTTGGTGTGGGTTTATTTCACATCTTTTTGACTCCAAATTTTGAAAATATAGCTGCCTTAGTAAACTTCGGAAGACTCGACGCTTGGCTCCTGAAGCCGATCGATTCCCAATTTTTGACGAGTTTCATGTATGTAAACTTCGGGGCCGTGACACGTTTAGTTGCAGCAATGGCTTTTACAATTTATATTCTGGTTCAAATCCAATTTAAACTGACCTGGGTTTCCAGTGGAGTTTTTCTACTTTTTTTTGGAGCCGGATTGCTACTCATTTATTCAGTTTGGATGAGTGTCGTGACACTTCTTATCTGGGTACCAAGACTATCCAACATAGTCGAGTTTATGTTTAGTATTATGGGGATGGCGCGATTCCCTCGAGAAATGTTTCAAAGGTATTCTCAAGTAGTTTTGTATATTTTATTTCCGTTGACATTTGTGATTGTGTCACCAACAAAAGTATTGTTGGCTAAAGCCACTCTATTCGACGCCATAGGTTTGTTTCTGCTGACCACATTATTTTTCATTGGATCAAGAAAGTTCTGGCAGTTTGCGATGAAGTATTATACGAGTGCGAGTTCATGAAAAAATATTGGATGCTCATCAAAAATACCTGGGATGAAGCGTTGGTTTACCGACTGAACTTTATATTATGGCGGGTGCGGGTGGTCATCCGGTTTTTGATTACTTACTTTTTGTGGTCGTCAATTTATTCAGGAAATCAACAGTTTTTTGGTTATTCACGGGAAATGATGCTTACCTATGTGCTGATGGTTTATCTCGTGAGTAACTTTGTGTTTGCCACACGGACCCAAAATATTGGTTCTGAAATCAACGAAGGTAAGTTGACGAATTATTTACTTAAGCCTTTCAATTACTTCATCAGTCTAGGGGCACGGGATGTAAGTGACAAGCTTCTCAACTTTGGTTGTACAGTGTTTGAATTTGCAATTATCTATTTGCTTTTTAGACCGCCGTTTTTCTTTCAGGAAAACTTAGGACTTATAATTTTGGCAGTAGTCGCATTTGTCGGTGCGGTGGGAGTATATTTTTGTATCAGTGTACTTTTGGGGTTCTTGGGATTTTGGACCAGTGAGATTTGGGCCACCAGGTTTATATTTATAATACTTTTGGATTTTGTCGCCGGCAATTTTTTCCCAATTGATATTTTACCTAAAATTTTGAGTCAAATACTCATGTTGACACCATTTCCGTATATGTTTTATTTCCCGGTGAAAGTTTATTTAGGTCAACTGACTACTAGCGCAACAATTCAAGGTTTTGGAGTAATGGCGGTTTGGGTATTCTTGTTAACTAAGGCCATGTTTTTGGTTTGGCGAAAAGGACTCAAAGTTTATAGCGCAGAAGGACGATAAGAATTATCCAATTCTCAAATAAATACCAATTATCCAATAATCAAATAAAATTGGATAATTTCCTGCCGGCAGGCAGGAATTACTGGATAATTATGTTGAAATACTATTTCAAAATTTGGTTACGCTTCACACTAAGCGCATTTCAAATAGCGTTTGTATCACGTGTGGGTGCATTTTTATTTACTTTTGCTAAACTCATGCGGTTTGGGTTTTTTATGCTGATTGTGGTTTTAATCGTGACACAAACTCAGTCTCTGGCCGGATATTCACTTAACCAATCACTTGTTTTTTTCCTGACTTACAATGTGATTGATACACTGACCCAACTTTTGTTTCGGGATGTATACCGGTTTCGCGAGCATATAATAAGCGGTTATTTTGATTACATTTTAATAAAACCCATAAATCCACTGTTTAAAATTTTGTTTGGCGGAGCAGACCCTTTGGATTTGATAGTATTAGTTCCGTATATAGGATTATTAATTTTGTTCATTACGCAATTATCTGTAACTGTTGTAACGTTTGTTTCTTTTATGCTGTTACTTATAAATGCTTTTTTGATTTCCGCTGCGTTTCATATTGTGGTATTGGCATTGGGAATTCTGACAACTGAAATTGACCACGCGATTATGATTTATCGGGATATCACAAGTATGGCCAGGTTTCCGGTAGATATTTATAGTGAACCTTTGCGCGGATTTATCACATTTATTATTCCGGTTGGTGTCATGATGACGTTTCCGCCGAAAGCACTTTTTGGACTTTTGGCTCCACAATTTATGTTAGTTTCAGGGGTGATAGGAATTGGATTTTTTGTAGTCAGTCTCAAATTGTGGAGATATGCATTAACCCAGTACACTTCGGCCTCGAGTTGAATAATAAAATTATAACGCCCCCTGACCCCCTCTTAATTTAAGAGGGGGAATGGGGGAGTTATTAGTTAGGTATGATATTATATCAAAGTCATGATTACACCAATTTCTTATGCCTCGGGATTAACTTATCAAAACTTAATTAAGCCTATTCTTTTTAAAATTGATCCGGAGTTGGTGCATGTCCACATGGTACGAGTTGGTCAACTTTGCGGGCAAATTAATATTGCCAAACAATTGCTGCAAACCACTTATGCTTATAAAGATCCGATGTTGACCCAAAAAATCGCGGGAATTACTTTTGCCAACCCAATTGGACTGGCTGCGGGCTTTGATTATGAAGCCAGACTTACACAGGTGCTTGCAAGTATTGGGTTTGGATTCGGCACAGTGGGAACGATTACCAATGTGGCTTACCAAGGTAATTCTAGGCCGATGTTGGGTAGGTTACCAAAATCACTGTCGCTTATGGTAAATAAAGGTTTCAAAAATGAAGGCGCAAAAACAGTTGTCCAAAAATTGAGTCACTTACATTTTCCATATCCGGTGGGAATAAGTGTTGGTCGGACTAATTCTTTACAACTAAAAACTCAAAAGCAAAGCATCACTGATATTACTTCCGCATTTCGATTATTCGAACAATCGAACATAAAACACGCATATTATGAACTCAATATTTCTTGTCCAAATTTATTGGGACATATCACTTTTTATCCACCGAAAAATTTGCGCAAGTTACTTACAGAAATTAAAAAGTTGCAACTTACCAAACCAGTTTTTATCAAAATGCCAATAGAAAAAACTAACAAAGAATTTGAGTCAATGTTGGATGTTGTCACCCATTTTCCCATCGCCGGAGTGATCATTGGAAACTTGCAAAAAAATCATCAGGATCCGGCACTGGACCCGGTAGAAGTTAAAAAATTTGACAGAGGGCATTTTAGCGGCAAACCTTGTTGGAATAGATCTAATGAATTAATTACTTTGACTCATAAACATTATGGAAAGAAACTTATGATTATTGGCTGCGGAGGAGTATTTAGTGCCGAAGATGCATATATCAAAATAAAGCTCGGAGCGTCTTTGGTGCAATTAATTACGGGTATGATTTTTGAAGGTCCGCAAGTAATCGGGCAAATAAATCAAGGATTGGTGCAACTCTTAAAAAGAGACGGATTAAATCATATTTCTGAAGCGGTAGGAGTTGAACGTTAACTTTTTTATTCTGTCATTCTGGGGAGGAGTGAAGCGACGACTCCAGAATCCGGATTCTGGATGCACTTCGTTTACCAGAATGACAAAATGTATGAAATATAAAGCCTTATTTTTGGATTTGGATGGAACCACTGTGTCTACAGGAAACACAGTTCCTAGTAAAAGGGTGACTGAGGCAGTGCTTGCGGCTGATAAGTTGATTCATGTTTGTTTAGCTACCGGAAGAATCCTTTTAACAGCACTTCCAGTTATAGAAAAACTTAATTTAAGCGGTTTGTGTGTCATTTCCAACGGCATCCAAATTTATGATCCTGTGAAACGAAAAATTATTGAAGAAACTCCGATCAATCAGGCGCTTGTACCGGAACTTTATGAGCTGTTGAAACAATTTCAAGTGGAAATTCGTCAGTTTGATGGTGTTATTGACGTACCATATGCAGGAGAGGCTATAACCAAGCCAATTCATAGTTTGTATCTTCCTGATTTAACTGAGAGCAAAGCTGACCAAATCATTCAAGCCCTAAGTCACTACAAAAATATTAATCTGCATAAGATGGTCGTTTCAAATAAAGGACAAATTGGAATTGAAATTTGCCATGTGAATGCTTCAAAACTTCATGGAATACATCGAGTCAGTCAATTACTTCCTGTTGAACCACATGAAATTATCGGAGTCGGCGACGGTTATAACGATTTTCCACTTCTGATGGCGTGTGGGCTCAAAATTGCGATGGGAAATGCAGTGCCGGATCTTAAGGCCATAGCGGATTTTGTAGCTCCGGGAGTTGAGGAAGATGGAGTGGCTGTAGTGATAGAGAAATTTATTTTGGAAAAATTTTCCTCCTCTTAGCCGCCTTTCTGTTAAAATACCCTGTATGACAAAATACTTTATCCAAACCTTCGGATGTCAGGCGAATAAAGCGGATTCGGAAAGAGTAGCCGGGATGTTGGAAGCGCGTGGGATGGTTCCTTCTGCGAGTATTGACGAAGCAGATCATATTGTGATTAACACCTGCATGATTCGGGAGTCGGCTGAAAATCGAGTCTACGGATTGGTTAATAATTTATCCAAACGTAAATTGAGTGAACCAAACCTCAAAGTTGTGGTGACTGGTTGTATGATTGGGATGGCGGCGCGTGATAAGACTGGCCGATTTTTCAAAAAGATTCGGGAGGCAATGCCCCAAGTCGATGAGTTTTTGCCGATTGAAGAGGTCGGATTTGATAATGCTCCCATCCGTACCAATCGAGTACATGCGTGGGTGCCGATTTCCAATGGTTGCAATAACTTTTGTACTTTTTGTGTAGTGCCTTTTACCAGGGGTCGAGAGATTAGTCGGCCTTTCCATGAAATCATTCATGAAATCGAGCACTTGGCTAGTCAGGGATTTACAGAAGTTACTTTAGTTGGTCAAAATGTCAACTCATACGGAGCGGATTTGGTGGTGGGAAAAGATAATATTCAAGTATTACGAGATCTTGATGTTGGGACTTATTTCCAAAATAACCCCTCCTCACCTCCCCTTAATTTAAGGGGAGGAAGCCTGTCTGTCGGCGAGGCAGGGGTGGGGTTACGAGGGGGAGAGGAGGGGGAGTTACCAAAAAATAAAGTTGTTCCGTATGACGGTTACGGGTTGCCAAACGGGATTAAGGTTACGCCAGTATTTGTGAAGCATTTAGGAAAGTTGCGTATCCCAACATTATTTCCGTTTCTTCTTGATGAAGTCTGTGCAATCCGTGGAGTAGAAAAAGTAGACTTTATTTCCTCAAACCCATGGGATTTTACCGATGAACTGATTGAAACGATCAAAAAGAATACTAAAATTGTTCGTCATCTGCATTTTGCACTGCAATCTGGAGATAATGAAGTGCTTAAACGAATGAATCGCTGGTACTCTCGTGAAGAATATATAGAATTGATCAAAAAAATTCGTCAACAGATACCGAAAATGACATTTTCCACAGATATTATCGTTGGTTTTTGCGGAGAGACAAGAGAACAGTTTGAAAATACGGTAGATTTGGTTAAAAAAGTCGGATTTAGCAAAGCCTATGTGGCGATGTATTCAGACCGGCCGATGACTGCTGCCCACAAAGCTTATCAAGATAATGTTCCTCATACCGAGAAAAAGCGCCGGTGGAAAATCTTGGATGAGCTCATAAATCAAAAAAACCTTAAGAGAGGAACTTATACCATTGATCGATATGCATCTAGAGCCCAGAGTGTCTTGTAAATAGAATGCACATTGTTAGATTGTTCTATTGCTAAATTGTTGCATAGGCTTGTTAATCAACCATTCAACAATATAACAATGAAACAATTATTAATTATCTGTGGTCCCACTGCTACCGGTAAAACTGCGCTGGCGTTACACCTTGCAAAAAAATTCGGTGGAGAACTTATTTCTGCAGATAGCAGACAAGTGTATCGTGGTATGGACATTGGGACGGGAAAGGACATTGATCAAAAATCAAAAATCAAAAATCAAAATGAAAAATTAAACCCCTCCTTCACCTCCCCTTTAATAAAGGGGAGGAGGGGTGGGGTTAATAAAAAATTTACTGTTGGGTTTAGGAATAAAGACGAAGTTCCGATATGGTTAGTTGATATAGTTGAGCCGGACTATGTGTTTAATGTGGGTGAATTTAAGCAACTCGCGGAGGCGGTTATTCAAGATATTTGGCAGAGGGGAAAATTACCTATCATTGTTGGTGGAACTGGGTTATATGTTCGTGCACTACTTAGGCCTTGGGATGGAATTTTTATTCCACCAAATGCGAGTCTTCGACAAAAGCTAGATAAATTAACTGTTGAAGAACTTCAAACAGAGTTGAAGAAAAATACCTCCGAGAAATTTGAAAGCATGAACCATTCAGATAGATTCAATCCGCGACGACTTGTGAGGGCGATTGAAGTTGAAGAGTGGAAAAAACAAAATGTTCATAACTCACCCTTACCCTCTCTTATTTTAAGAGAGGGATTTCCCCCTCTTAGGTTAAGAGGGGGTCAGGGGGCGTTACGAACAGATAATTTACTAATCGGTCTTACTGCACCACCTGATGAGTTATTCCATCGGATTGACGCACGTGTTGACGAGCGGATGAAACAAGGTGTGCTTGGGGAAATTGAAAAGCTGTTAAAAAAAGGCTATTCATGGGAAAAGCCTGCAATGAGTGGGCTGGGGTATAGAGAATGGGAACCATTCTTTGAGAACTCAGAACCCAAATCCCAGAACTCAAAATTGATATCAGAAATCATTGAGCGGTGGAAGTTGGATGAGAAGCAATATGCCAAAAGGCAGTTGACGTGGTTTAAGAAAGAGGCGGGAATCGAGTGGTTTGATATCACTTCAACTGACTATCAAAAACGCGTGATCGAAATGGTTGATAAATGGTATAATAAACAAAATGTCTAATTCCTAATGACTAATTAATCTGAAAAATCAGTAAATTTCTTTATTATTTAGACATCAGACCTGTCTGTGCAGGCAGGAATTGATCATTAGTCATTTAATAAAATGCCGTCAAAACTGGAAATTTCACCTAAAACTCTACTTTGGCTAGCTCTTATTTTGGGGCTGGGTTGGTTGGTGATCCGGATTCGGGATATCCTGACACTGCTTTTTGTTGCTTTTATCTTCATGTCGGCTTTGAGGCCAAGTGTAGAAAAACTGGAAGGACTTAAGCTACCAAGATTTGTGGCGATTTTGGGTGTTTACTTGGTCGTGATAAGTATTTTAGTCATGTTTGGAACCTTGATTTTTCCACCATTAGTTGCACAATCTGTCAAATTAATGGCAAATTTGCCGTATTATCTGAGGCAGACAGCACCTTTTATCAATATAGATATAGACACTATAATTTCAGAATTTGCGCCACTAAGCCAAAATCTGGCCAGAGTGACATTTAGCGTAGTTTCTGATATCGTCACAATTTTTACTTTGGCCGTATTTGTATTTTATTTTCTTTTAGAAATAAAAAAACTAGAACAGTACTTGGAAATATTTGTGGGGAAGGAATCAGCGCGCAAAATCGGAGGTATCATCGGTCTGATCGAAATCAGACTCGGAGCTTGGGTACGGGGAGAGCTCACATTAGGTTTGATTATTGGTATTACCTCATATCTAGGATTGACTCTTTTGGGAGTAAGCTATGCTTTGCCTTTGGCTCTAGTTGCCGGAGTACTGGAAATGGTGCCGATCATCGGTCCGATCATCTCCGCCATCCCGGCTGTGTTGGTCGCTTTAACTATATCTCCTGGTCTGGCTCTGACTGTAGCTGCTTTATACTTCATCATCCAGCAGTTGGAGAATAATTTGATTGTGCCTTCAGTGATGCAAAAAGCTGTGGGGATACCACCGCTCGTGACACTGTTGGCTCTAATGGTAGGCGGACGTTTAGGCGGTACCGTGGGTATCATACTGGCGGTGCCAATATTATTAGCCGTGGAGACAGTTTTGAGGGAACTAAATATCGCAAAAAACGACTAGCCTTAGACTTGTCTTAATCTTAAATAGAAGCCAGATTTAATTGGGGGTGTAGCGAAATGATAGGGCGATTTGGTCAAGGTCGGAATAGAGAGAAGAAAATGACGTAGATATAATATAAACTCGATTTTTTGTGTAAATAAAATATGTTACATGATCTTCAAATAGACTTTTAATGCCTTGAAGTCCATTTATTTCTAAATCGTTTTTTTGCTTAACTCGGTCATTGAATCTATTTGGACTATTATTATAGTAATCTTTCAAATTATCATAGTTGGTACTGTTAAATCCAATTGTTATTTCTGAATTATTATTTGAAATAATTTTAACACCCCCTAATTTTTCTTCCACTGCATAATTAGCTGGAACTTGTATCGTGAAATCCATTACACTGCTGGATTTAAAAGTTTTAAACGGTGATTCACTTTGGGGAGAGGGTGTTGGTTTTGGTGGTGGTACAAAGCTATATTTATTAGCATAAATCAAACCAAGTATTAGTATTATCGCAACGATAACCCAGTAGGGAGATAGATGTTTATTTAAATCAGTTTTCTTCGCCATATTTAGTAACTAAAATTTAGCATACCTTGGTTGGTAGTGATTTGCAACGGCACAAATCCCGGTTTGGTTTCAACTGTCTCCTGGCCATTTTCCAGTTTTGTGATGCGGCTTTGGTCAAGATCTGCGTTGTATTCAATCTTCACTTTGGTTTGATCCCAGACTACCCAGCTTTGGCTTGTACGTTTGAGTACTCCTGAAGTATCACTGCGATTTTCAACATAAAGTCGAGTGGGGATTAAGGGTGACACAGCCTGATTATTATAGGAAATATCAGTAATTTCCAGTTTCAACTTCGCGGGTTGCAGCTGTTTTTTGTAAGTAATGCGAAATGTATTGGCGTATGTGTCGGTGACAGTCATTTGATAGAGGTTTTCTCCGAGTGGTGTGGTTTCCAGCCGCTCCAAGTGTTCATCAAGGCCGGTAAAGGCAACATCGTTTGCCACCCGGTCATATATCCAACTGGTCTCGGGTGGTATGGTATCGGTGACGATAGTAAACGTCTCGCTCTTAATCGTCTCAATATTGTCGGCCGTATCCACCGAGTAATATTCCAGTGTATGCAAACCGGCAGACTCTGCGGTAAACGGAGCCGCGTATTCCTGCCAATCGCCATCGTCAAAACGATAGAGTGAATAGGCTACCTGGCTACTGTCTGTTGCCGCCAGGCTGATATTTACCGGAGGCGCCAGTTGTGCGGGTGGAGGAGTGATACCGTTGTAATAGATGGTAGTTTGGGGAGGAACGGCATCAAGTTTTTCAGCAAAGAGGGCAAATTGTGTCAGGTGGTTCAGTTGGGCGCTGGCAGTTTTTTCCGTGAAATCAATAGTAGTCACTTCCGGCTGCCAATTGCTGCCATCGCTGCTGGAATAGATTTTCAGAGTATCTTGATTGTATTTAGTCAAATCAATATCTGAAAAATCAATAGTTAAAGTGAACGGCTGTTGGAAAGTATTGACGCTATTACCAAACAGATCAGTTGCGGTGACGACAAACGAAGTCCCCAGAGAGACAATAGCGTCGGATATTTTCTGAATCGGGGCGATGATGGTATGCAGGTTGAGAGTTTGATTCGTAGCCCCCGAAGGAAAGTTTAGTTTATACTGCTCCAGCTGAAAGAACCCGCCGTTAGTAAATAGTTTCGGATCAAGGTTCGGAACGGGATGCAGCCATAAGTAATAACTTTGGTTACCGGAACGCAATAACCCATTATAGTTAAATGTATAGCCTGGCCACGGATCGGGTAAAGTGCTTTGCCAGCCAAACGGATCAGTCACGCCGTCCGGGATATTGTCATCAAAATCGCCGTCGTGGTTTTTGTCCTGGATGACCATAAAGTGGAGATGTGGTCCGGTAGAGTGGCCGGTTGAACCAACGTTGCCTATCCATTGGCCTTGTGTAACGTTGACGCATTTTGTTGGGTCAGTTTCCTTGGTAATCAGGTTTTCCGCAAGCAGATGAAAATATCTGGTCTGGTAGCCTTGACCAGTACCATTATGGATGATATGAATCTCATTTCCTCCTGCCCAAGTGTTATCTGGTCCGCCGGTGTATCTATAATAAGCGCAGCCACTAGCTGCAGCAAGTACAGGATCACCCAGTCTAACTTCTGCAGACATACCATAGTCATAGCCATCGTGAGAAGAATAATCAAAATCAGTACGAAAGTCTCCTCGATATAATGTGGTCGTATTTAAGGCTTCACTTGGTTCCCCCAACCCGGCACTAAGTAGCGGATACTCGTGGTCAAAGTAGGAATTGATGGCGAGGGCCGCATCGCCAAAAGCCATGTTTTTATTTGTATAATCCCACGGCAGTTCCAGAAACGGTGTCGGTGGTGCCGGAGGGATCGAGTAGTTGCGGATCACCCGAATATTCCAAGACCCGGTTCCCTGCGATATACCCCAGGGCTGGGGATGGTTGACAGCTAGGTAAAGTCTGCCCGATTGTGCCACATAAAGATTCGCAGCAAACCCTACATGAAATGGATTATTTTCACCAAAGCGGGCAATCAGGGAATAACAATAGACTCCGGGTATGATATACGTCGGTCCGGCCGTACATCCGGGATCACCGGGTGTGGAGATCCACGGCACTGTCATCCCGGGTATAATCATGTACCCCACGACGGTTTTAAAGTCAATATAATCACCCGCCTGAAAATCAACTCCGGTATCAACAAAAGGTTGAGAAGCAAAAATACTAAAATAATAGACGCTGGTTTCCACAGCTTGGGTGGGGGCAGAGGTCAGATAAAGACCTATGAGTAAGGTCAAAAAGGCTACAGTGAGGCAAGTAATTTTCCGAAACAGATGCACAAGTATTACCAGATGAGATTTTAGTATATTTATATCATAATCCAGTTATGGTGAAAATTCAAGTAGATTCATAGTCTTAGGTTTCTTTGTCCGAAGTAACCTTGGGTTTTGATGGTAGGGTTATCGAGCGTTTCCTTGACTTCAGCAACAAAATTGATGTACATGATCCGGTCGTAGACTGCCCTAGTTTTAGATTGGTTCGGTGAAGCTGGCGGTTTTACGTCCAAATAGTTACTGTTTAATAATTGGATTTTTCTTAAAGTCAACCCGAGCTGGCGGGTGACGCGGGTGATGCATTGATTAAAAGTTTCTCCGGACTGGAGTGTTTCAGTCAAGTAAACACAAGGGGTATTTGGACGAGAAAACAATGTCAGAAGAGACGGACGTCTGTTTTTAAGTAAAATTCCCACAGAAATTTGCATCAAATGGTGCATAGCAAATCTTAGCGGCACATTTTGTTTGAATACAGTCGATTCAAACTGATATGTCAAATATTTGACATAAAAATGTGAATTCTGTTCACGGATATTCTGACTTGAAGCGTATGATGTACGTGTGGAAGTGTAAATGACACAGTTGTCAGTTTTTTTGACAAAACCCATAGTAGATCTTAAAATACGCCTTATCAGGAGGTGAAGTTCGTGATACCATCCCAAATGCCGCGGTTTGCAGATCTGTTTCGCAAATACCGTTTAAAGAGCGAATTGGCGACACTTTCTGACTTCGGATCTGCTTTAGCCGAGGAAGGCAAGGTCTATGAAGATAGTATTTTTTCCCACTGGCAAAAGGGAAAGAGGATTCCCCATAACCGAGACGTACTTTTTGCAATACTGAAAGTATTTGTTCAAAAAAGTGGAGTAACCACATTACTTGAAGCAAACCAATTTCTAGCTGCTGCCAGCCAACGTGATCTTTCAGAAGACGAATCCCTGCAACTCTCGCCTAAATTACTGTCTAGTGTGCCGTTTACAGTACCTCAAGAACCTGCTCATTTTGTCGGCAGAGAAAAGTCATTAAAAGATGCTGTTTGGGCAATATTCAAAAAAACTCCGGTAGTGATACATGGCATGGCCGGTGTCGGGAAAACCACTTTAGCTATCCGCATTGGACATATTTTAAGAAATAGGTTTAAAGACGGGATATTGTGGTACCGCTTCGATATTCTAAAAATAGATGATATCCTGACGCATATTGCCCAAACATACGGCGAAGACGTATCGAGTATTCGGGATACAGCAGTCAAAGCCAAAACCGTCAGGTCTATTCTTGATCAACGTGACACACTTCTTATCTTAGACAGTGTTGACAATTTTGATTCTTTGCGTTTCCTTTTGCCAGCCAAAGATCCAAAATATTCTTTATTAATTACCTCAAAAAGTTTGCCTTCCGAAATCCGCCAATTCCAAAAATTGGAGTTAACCAGTTTTACACAACCAGAAGCGTTGCAACTAGCATATCAATTGTTGGGAAAACCTTATGTTTTAAGCAATAAGATGCAGATTCAAATCATTTGTAAACAACTTTATTATTCACCGCTAGCCCTGACAATTTTCTTTGGACGCATAGCCCTCCACCCTCAGAAATTATATGAATTTCTAGAGCGCATCAGAAAGCAAAAAGTGAGTTTGAAAGAGTTTCAATATGATAATAAAAATCTGGAGCTATCTTTGGATTTGGCTTTCAACAGTTCGGATACAAGACTAAAGCAAGTATTTATTTCCCTGGGTGCCTTTGGAGGTGTAGATTTTAGCTCTGAAGCAGTGGCTTTTATCAACAAACTAAGTTTGGAAGAAACAAATCAAACTCTTCAGGTCCTTCACAAAATGTCATTGGTAGAACGATCGGTGAATAAAAGATACAGACTGCATTCATTGGTTAAAATCTTTGTGCAGAAAAAACTAAATACTTCTACTTACCACTTACTTGCTTTGTATTATCATAAGTTTTTGGCAGATGGAGGAAGGGCAAATCGACATTTTTATCCTAAAGTTGAGGAAGAACTGAAAAATATTACTGGAATAGTGAAAATTTGTTTTGAGCTTAAGTTATGGCAGCAAATGATCAACATCTGGGAATATTTAGGCGTATTTTTGTGGGATACCGGTCGGTGGTCGGCAGTAGAAAGATACAGTCGATTAGTGGTTCGCGCTTCTCAAAAGGTTAATAATGCTTCCGCCGAAGCCACTTGTTTACTAAGGGAACTCTGTTGGTTGCATTATTGGCAAGGTGATATAAATAAAGCCCAGAAGTATGCACAAGTTGGTTTGGAACTGGCAAAAGGATTAAAAGATGCGTATTTAATTGCGCTGGCCTGGATTCGGTTGGGAAAAATTTACCAAAGCCAGCGCCACTCCAAAAAGGCACTGCGATTTTTCCAACAGGCTCTCACGTATTTTACTAAACAAGGTAATCAAGAAAAACAGGGCGACATTTTTACTTATATCGGTGAGACCTATTGGATGTTGGGTAAAAGAAAACTGGCCAAATCTTATTTACGGCGGGCGCTCCGCATCGTAAACACGATTGATGACTTGCCTCAGAAAGAGACTATTTTATCCAGAATCGGTTGTATTTTCCTCCATGAACGTCAGTTTAGTCGTGCTATAAACTATCTCAATAAAAGCTTATTACTTCGTAAACATTTGGGATATCGGATCGGAGATATGTTTTGGAATTATTTGGCTTTAGGTCTGATATATTATTTACAAGGAGATTCCCGATTGGCTCAGGAAAATTTTCGTTTGGCAAGGAAGGGGATGGCAGTTGGCGGTTATACTATACACACTCTTAATATAGACGTGTTTCCGTTTCTTTTTCAAAAAAAACTAAGGAATAGCGGTTTTTATCCTAAATTTAGCATTAGCAACTAAAGCAGCATTTTCTATCAAATCAAATAGCAATGCTTTCATCATATCACGATAAAATTTGACCTCACAGATCGGGAATCTAGTTTTTGGCTCCTACGGTCCTTTTAAACATTGACAAGGCTGCTTCATGCAAAATATCGCCCGTCGATGACATGCATAAATCCTCCAACAACTTTACTCTATACCCCTGATCAAACGCATCATAAGCAGTGGCTAATATACAGCAATCAGTATCTAGACCACATAAGAGCAGTTCTTGTATTTTCTTTTTCTTCAGTAGTGTTTTTATCTCCGGCACTTTTAATGCTGAATAAACATCCTTTGACATGCTTACGCCATATTTCAGTAGTGGTTGTAATTCGGGAACGATATCGATATCTGGGGAAGTTCGGCTTTTTTTCCAGCCGAGAAAACGATACGCGCTTGAGGCGGGGTGGTTGACAAAATTGGTAAAAACGATGAGCGCAAACTCTCGCCGATGACGCTTGATATATCGGGCTATTTTACCGGGGAGGTTTTTGGTGACATCATTTATGAAATAGTTTTGGGTATCGATCACAAACAGCGCTTTTTTCATAGATAGTTATTTGATAAACGTACTAATTATATATCCTTCGGAACTGAAGTTAAAATGTTGGGCAAGATATTTGCTGAACAGATTAATCGAAATAAAAATTTACCTCGCTAATTTAGCGCAGGATTTCTGGAAGATCATTTGCAGAAACTGTGGGTTTTAATTCTTTCACCGCATCTTTACAAACTTCGACAGAGGCGAGTCCAAAAAGTGTTTCATATTGTTTTACAAGTTGATTGAGAAGGGACTGCGGATTTATACCGGCTTCAACTTCTACATGTTCGCCGCCGGCGATTTTGACACCGGGAACTCTGCTGGCTTGTTCAAGTGCCAGTGGGCCAATGATAGCTCTTTGATGGTCAATAATGATATTCACAATATTTTGAACAACTGGTATTTGTAACATAGTTTTTAGGTTTTTGCATCAAGACCGTTTATTCCAAAACTGATCACAAACAATGCAATAGCAAAAAGCAGATCAGAGATATTTCCATTGTAATAAGTTCCTACGGTTGTAGTGTAAGAGAATGAAAAATCAGCTAGAAACATCACTATAAATCCAAGTATTGTTATAAAAACAGGCCACTTAAATTTACCGCCCAGATATTTAAAAGACAGACCAAAAAGTAGGAAACTCAAAGTTAAAATAACCCAATCTCCAATTGGGTAATAAAAGTCTAGAAAAATTTTAAGCAAGCCCCCTTCTACTTCAAACGAAGAATTTCTGGCTATTACAAACAGAAAATAATAGCTTGCTATAGCCGCAATAATTGGTAAAACTATTAGTAACACACGTCCCCTTAACCTACGTAAACTAAATTTTGCGCCAGTTGCTTGAGAAAGGTAATACATGCCAATCGCCCATAAAGGTACCGCTCCTGCAAAACCAAGATCTGCAAGTGAAGGGTATGGTACTTCTAGATGAAGTACAAAATTATAAAATGACCACACAACATTACCCAATCCCCATGAAGTAGTTCCCAGAGACATGAAAAGCACGGCTTTACCTACTGCGCTTTTGAAACCACCCCAATGTCTAGACACCAATAATCCCGTAAATCCGCCTATTAATGCTAATACACAATTTGAGACACTAAACATAAGGAAAAAGGGTAGATCTTTTGGTCCAGAGGCTTGAACACCTGCTATGTAATAGATAAAACTAGAAACGAAGAATCCTAAAAGGAAATAGATGTATTTATTAAATCGCATATATTAATCTAGTGTAGACGAGGCGATTGAAACATGTCAAGAACTGATGCCAATAATACTTATCCCAATTAGATTAAGTAGAATACCAATTTTCTGGATTCGTAAAAGTTTTTCTTTTAAAATATAGGTGGCTAACACAGCCGTTATCAATAAATGGGTTGCAACTACGGGTGAGACTAAACTAGCAAGGCCATGTTGGTAAGCTAAAGCAATAGCTATCAAACCAGCTTCAATTAAGAAGATACCGATGAGGGTATTAAACAAACTTGATACATTTTTGAGTTGATTGAATTTCCGTCCTTTTTTGTCCAAGATCATAAAAATTAATAGCGGTGGAACATACATTAGGTAGACAAAGAAAGTAAAGGTAAAACCATCTACCAGTAGTGTGGCTAATTTTGTGACAAACTCGGCAGTGCCTATGGCTAAAGACCCAACTAGTCCCCAAAAAATCCACATGTTGCTTTTATTTATTGTCTTAGTTGTGGACTTTTCCCTACTTATACAGACGGTTCCTAATACCACCAGAAAAATACCGCACCATTGATATATATTTGGCCATTCGCGTAAAAAACTAACCGTTAAAGCAATGGTAACTATAGGAAACGTATTGATGAGACCGATCATTAAGGAAACATTGCCAAAGCTAATAATATAGTAAAACGTTGCATACGCCGTAGCAGCAATCAGAGCATAAATCAAAACACCTTTTCCTGCACCCAAGTCAACGCCTTTAAGAAGAAGAAAAGGAACCAAAATAAGATTAACGATAACAGCAGCTAATAAATTATCTAAGAGAGGTGTGAGTTTAATTTGTCCTTTTTTGACCAAAACTTGTCCGACTCCAGTTATTATAGCCCCTAAAAGTGCATACAAGAACCACATTTTTACTTGCTTTCTCTAACGAGTTGATAATAATTACGATATTTATAATACCAATAACTTACATCATTCCACCCCGAAGGTAAAAAAGCTCCCCAAGGCTCGAAAACAGATTCGACTGTGGGATCGGCATTGACCACTTTACGTGGAGATTTGCTGATGTTTAAAAACTCTTCAATAAATCCCTCATCTTGACTAAAAAGAACATCAGTTAAGTTTATGGGATTTTCCGCGAGCCATCTTTTCCACCCATTTCCTTGATAGGAAGATATACCTACAATTGGTCCAAACAAACTTTCTCTCAAAAAAGCCCGATCGGTTGGTTTTAGTTCTACTACGACTGGAGAAATATAATTTTGTCCATATGAGAGTGGATTCAATTGACCAGATAAAAGTTTATATTTTTTAGCGACGTTAAGTATATTTTCCGCTTGAGCTGAAGAAAAAAGTGGACCCATTAAAGATTTCTTATTATCATTAGGTGGAGACACGATTGTTTTATTTACCAGACTCAAAAATTTAGCGCTGAATTCTTCATAGACTGATTGTTCGACTACGATCACTCGTACACTGATACAAATTTCCCCGTTGCAGCGAATTAAGCCTCGATAACAAGTTTTGGCCGCTTCTTCTATATTTGCTGTTGTATCAACTAAAACTAAACTGCAACCATCTCCATCTACTAAAACTTTGACACCTTTTTTGATGCCTGCTACAAGTGTCCCTTCCAAATATTTTGTACTGCCTACGTAATGTAAAAGATTCGAGTACTCTAGACTCGTACTGACAAAGTCTTTTGCATCTGAAAAGGCGATATTTAGTCTGGCTAGTGTTTCAGAACGGAAGCTTTTTTTTAAGCCGTCAATAAGCAGTGCGACAGTTGCCGCAACACCTGGAGAAGGTCTTAAAACTACTACATTTCCCGACCAAAGTGCATGAATAATCACAGTCAGCTCGGTAATTAAAGGTGTGTTTCGGGGGGTTGTGGCAGCAATCAGACCAAAGGGAGTTGATGCAAGTCTAATTTTATGATTCACACCCTTTTTAAAAGAAAAAGACGTGGTCATTTCATCTTTTATAATTTCATTTAGATGTAAATGATAGTCTTCGCAAAACTCGATTGAACAGTCTACCAGATCTTGGGCATCTTTTTTTGTAAATCCTGCGTCCTTTATAATTTGATTTATGAACTGTAAATAATTATTCTTAAGATATCTAGCCAAATTATCAAGCTCAGAATAATCAGATTTGATTTCTCTATTTTTTATTTTTTTGGCTTGAATAAAGACTTGAGATAGTTCTGCCTGAGTTAAAAGACTCACTTGCGATGATTCAATATTATCCACTGGACTAAAGTTTGTCTGAACATGCTTGGTTGTGACAATATTTCCAGCTATTAAACTGTTTGCATAAATCATGTTTTCCTTAGAGTCAAAATAATAATATGTCTTTGTCAGTGCTATTTATTTTACACTAAGTGGTGCAATTACTTCCTTGGTTTCATCAATTAGTGCAAGGCAGGCATAGAGATAATGGAGCGGAGCAAAGTAAAGAAGCCGCCGAACCGGGACACCCTGTTCCTGGGAAAGCAGTTTTCTAAGTATTGGGAAAAGCGCGGATTTCTGGATTTTATGATCTTTTAAATATTGTTGGTAGTGGTTTGAAAAATCTGTATATACATGATTAGGTTGCCGGCGCCAGGTAAGAGTCCAGAGTATTAACGACCTGATTTGCCCTAAAGTCTCTGCGTTTTGTAATTTTAGCGCTTCCAGTGCCGGCAGTTGGGGATACATTTCCCGCTTGAGGAGGCGCCGGTTAAACTCTAAACCGAGATGCAATAGCTTTTGCCAAAAAGGATCATGGAGTTGTCCATTTAAATGTTCCAAAAGGTCATAAGGAAGTCTTTCGTGGACGTAGTCATAAAAGGATAATTCCTTCTCAACCAGATGTTGTTTGGCTACATGGATGATTTTCTGCAGTGAAATCTGAATATCAGCTTTTCTGCGTTCCAGATAGAGTGAGCGAAAGGCAGGGAGCGGTAGAGTATTTAATAATGTATATGAAAAACTCTTGTCCATGATTACTTGACCATATTCAATCACCTCTGGAACGTTGCCGCCAAAGAAGGTTTCCGATAGCGCTTTGGCTATATAGAAACTACCGACATCGGGGTCCAAATAGGCCTTGGAAAAAGGTTCAAAATCAGTTTTATAGACATTCCATTTGATAGCTTCGTCTATTTTCCAGCTAAATTTACCCGGTATTTGTTTCCATAAATGGGTTGATGATTTTTGACAGGTGGTGCAATGGATATGGATTTTGGCTCCGGATATTTCCGTCTTTTCTACTCCGGCCATCCGTTTACAATCAGGGCAAACCGGATAAAAGAGTTTTTTCATCGTGTACGAGGGGAATTTTTGTTTCAGAAACGCTTTTATTTCTTCATGTCTTGAGAAAACTATTTCTTTAGCCGCGTCATATAACCCCGAAGCGTATGCTGAGTAGGAGTCGATAATATTGGGGAAGATGCCAAAGTCATTAAAACGTTTAAGGATTTCGTTTTGGAAATGAGCCGAATAACTATCGTGGCAGGCAAATGGATCCGGGATAAATTTGAGCGGCATGCCGCAGTATTTTTCAAATTTGGCTATCAGCTCTTCGTTTTTATTAACGGCGACCCTCAATTGGCGGAAATCCAAAGCATCATAAGAGTCGTCGGCCAACATAAAAAACACATTGTAGTTTTTGGCACGCAAAAAACGCGTCACCTCCGCCGCAAATAAAAACTCGCGTAAATTGCGTTCGTCACCCAGATGAGAACTGGTGATACCGGTGCCGACGACGATCAGTTTCGGAAGAACCTGTTCAAGCCTTTTGTCAATGCCTTTTTCCAGATCGGAATCAATATATAAACGGTGGTCAATATGCATGGTTTGTTTCTTCCCAAAAGATTATATCAGAATTCCTGTAAAACCTTTATAATAAGGAGTATGCCTGCACAGAATTTGGTCTACTATGGTTCTTCGAATAAGCCTGTAAGTAATTCTGGAAACCAATCCCTACAAAGTGGTGACGATAGCGTTTTGTCAATCCACGATGAGGCTTCATACAAAAAAGTCACCGAGGAGATGTATAAACAGAACTTTGAACTCGCGATCCGTAATAAAACCTTGTCAGTCTTGCGGACCCTTTATGCCATCACCATGACATCATTCGATGTGGGTGAGATCGCCCAGCGGATAGTTGATACGGTGGCAAAAGAACTCAATTTCAATGCAGTTTTGATCAACGTGGTTGACTACCAGGAAAAGGTACTGCGTCCGCTGGCTATCACCCAATCTCCTGATATTCTCCAAGCCATTGAACTCATGGGTAAATCATTTTCAGAGTTGATAGTGGCGCTTGACGATACCTCCAACTTGATTATTGATGCCATCAAAGATAAGGAGCGCAAAATCACCGGCAATATCCTGGATATATTAGTGCCTTTTGCTGTACAAGAGGTAGCTGATGAAATTGACAAAATCATTAAAGTAAAAACGCTCATTGTCTACCCACTGATATTGGGAGAAAAAGCGATCGGAGCGTTGACTATCGGACTGGGTAAACGGGTAGATGATCTGTCACGGGCAGAAAAAGAAACGCTTGAGGAACTGATTGATGTGGTGACAATCGCTTTGGACAGGGCGCAGTTACATCAGAAATTAAGCCAAATAAATACGGAGTTGCAAAGTGCTAATGAAAAACTTCAGGAGCTTGACAAGTTGAAAGACGAGTTTGTGTCGTTGGCTTCGCATGAACTGAGGACGCCGATGACGGCGATCAAAGGCTCAATTTCGACTATCCTGGAAGGATATGCCGGGGAGGTAAGTAAGGAGTCGCGCGACTTTTTGACCGCGGCCTACAACGAAAACGACCGCCTGATCAGACTCGTCAATAACTTACTGAATATTTCCCGGATTGAAGCCGGCAGGTTCACCTTTACCGTGGTCAAAGTCGGGATGGACAAATTGATAAGTGAAGTGATTAATAATTTGCAGATGGCAGCCAAAGAGAAAAATCTTTATCTCAAATATGAAACAGACGGTGAACTGGTGCCGGTATTTGCCGATATCGATAAAGTCAAAGAGGTGCTGATAAATCTGATTGGGAATGCGCTTAAATTTACCCACGAAGGCGGAATCACGATCAAAGCCAGCCGCAAAGACAATATGATCGTGGTTTCGGTAGCTGATACCGGGCACGGGATATCCAAAGAAGACCAGGACTTACTGTTTAAGAAATTTTCGCAGGTGGGTAGCTACACCAAACAAGTCGGGGGAACGGGTTTGGGGCTCTATATCAGCAAGCAAATCATTGAAGGCCTCAAAGGGAAAATCTGGCTCGAATCTACCGTCGGCCAGGGGAGCACGTTCTTCTTTTCCTTACCGGTGGTGTCTGCTTGACTTTAGGCCGCATCCGTTAACAACGTGATCGCTATAATATTGAAAGATGCGGCACAAAGGGCCGTAATCGTCCCGATTAAATCGGGACGAACGAGCCCTTAGCTACAAAGATGCATTTTCAGGAGGATAAACGCCTTTGCCGACTTTTTTTATAAACGCTCCTTGCTCAAGATGAAATGATTTCCGGTTTTCTTTTTGATAAATAATGGGCATTCCAATGAATTGCTGACAACGATGACACTCAAGTCTTTTTATTTCTTTAATTGAGTTTAGATTTTGTAAGTCTGCCAGGTATTTGGGAGCAAAAATACGGTCAAAGTACAGTCTTTTTAACGGGCCAGGTCCATCTTTTTGATACAAGAGAAGATATTGTTTGCAATTACTGCAATAAATATCCAGGAATTTAGAGTATCCGCCTCTTGCCTTCCGATATTTATCCCGTTTGAATTTGAATTTTACTTTGGCCATATAACTCAATGAATCTTCGATGGCTAAAAGTCCTTGGTATCTTTGTTAATGCTAACATTGTCGAAAAGAGCTTTGCAGCCGAGGGTTAAAAACCCTAGGATAGCCGCTCGTTCATGTACAACTACTAAATTTGATTGTTTGAGAAAGTGAGATTAAGATACTCTTTTGGTATATGAAAATAACAGAAATAGAACGCATTTACAATCCGAATCGACTATTGCAACGGCTTACGCAGAATGCCCGCGAAGACCTATCGACTGGTCAAACAAGAGAGTATATCTTCGGAAGATTTGCTTTTGATTTATATGCAAAACGATTACTTTTTTTTGAAAAATTAGTCAAAAATTTACCTCCAAGCGTAACTGGGGTTATCTTAGGTGGATCCATATCATACGGCCCCTTCTATAATATTCGTGGAGAGCCTGATCCTTCTGACTTAGATATCTTTTTTATTGTTGCTCAAGAATTTTTCCAAGAGGATCATGGACAGCACTTAATAGGGGAAGACAAAGGTTTTTGCCGATCTGCATGTGATGATTTTGCATTGCGCTCTCGCGTTTTTCAAAAACTGTGTGCTGAGGGAAAGGCTGATATGATTAGTTTAAAATCTTCAATTGATGACTACCTAGCAAGCATAAAAATATTTCCAAAGGGAACGTTTATAAGAGAGTTTGATACGGAGCTCGGAGATATTATTTTTGGCGATAAGGATGCAGTCGCAATAGTACGGGATTATAAACAAGGGCCATATTCCAGCACATACTTGAACATGGTATTTCCTAGATATAACTTTTTACATGAGCCGTGTGAATTTCGTTTGACGGAAGAATATCCACAAGAGGGAGGAGCCATCGTAAATTTACCGGCCACCATCATATCAAATGGTCATCTCTATACAGGGCAACATCATAATCATATCATTCCTAATTTTAACGTAGAATATGATGCTGACGGATCAATAACAGCCTCAATCGACCACTTTAAAAAACACCTGAAACAGAGATTTGAAATAGAAAGAAAACGCGCTTTAGATCCAAATCAACTGAAATTTATTAATTGTAGCGACAGAATGTTTCTCTTTTCCCCGCAAATGATTGAACTTGCACAACGTACAATGGATATCCAAGTTTACTAAACTTCGAACTCCGAATAGATTGGGAAATGGTCCGTGAGTACGTCAGTGATAACATAAGATTGAAGGTGATGGAATCCCTTGTAGAGAATATGATCATACCATTTGCCTTTGGGTGTGGTTGGAGTTTTGAGGATGACCTGTTTCATTTTGTCTGCAAAAAGCTTCGGTAAAAAAGGCCGGAGACTTGGTGTATCGATATTAAAATCGCCTTGCAGAAGTAATTTTGGGCAATCATTCTTTATTTTTGCCTCAACGTCCAATCTTACCTTTTTTGCTTCCTCTCCGAGCGGATCTATGTGAAATCTATGAAAAGGGGTGAGGTGGAGCGTTTGGATTTCCAATTTCTTTCCTTTTTGGAGCGTCGCGATTGCACGGCTTATCCCTTTATCATGACTTGTCCATTCTTCCCCTTTAGGCCCGATATCCTTGTATTTTGGATTATAGAATAGGTCAAAAACATGATGAGAAAGAGGAAATTTAGAAAGTATCGCAGTGGAAAGATACTGGTTTGATTTAATATGCGACCTACTATAGGTATCGCTGACCCAAAAAGGAAATTGAAGATATTTTGCTAGATCCTGTGCTTGGTTGTTTTTTGTGCTTGTGTGTACCTCTTGAAGCGAGATTATGTCAGAATGAGACG
This sequence comes from Candidatus Gottesmanbacteria bacterium GW2011_GWC1_43_10, assembly GCA_000995415.1. Classification (GTDB taxonomy): domain Bacteria; phylum Patescibacteriota; class Microgenomatia; order UBA10105; family UBA10105; genus UBA10105. The sequence continues at coordinate 4,700 of LCEX01000007.1, read as the reverse complement.
ATGCGAGAATATTCTGCACGTAATCAAATCCTTCGTATACATATAGGTAGGTATCCGTGGGATCATTAAAATATTTTCTGATTTTTGCACCCCCAATATTCCACTGCATTGTTCGTATTTTCATAAATGTCCAGTCATTACGGGTTAAACTTGTATTTTGACATCTTTGTTCTTATAATACATCTTATTGTGTTTGGATCAAATACTTGAGGTTAGGATCATGTTTTCTAAGACGTTTGTTCACAACGAAAAAAGAGTATCCCTCTTAAAAGAATTAATTCGTAAAAGGGGATTCGTTAAAGTTTTGGAAGTACATAATGGATTAAGTGCTTTGATTGTAGACAACTTCCAATTAGTAGAAAAAGGCCGCACGCTTTCATTTGATGGGCTTTGGGAAAGTAGTCTTACAGATTCTGCTTCGAAGGGTTTGCCGGATATTGAAGTAGTCAGTCATGATTCTCGACTAGATACGATTAATCAAATTTTAGAAGTAACGGGCAAACCAATGATCGTTGACGGTGATACCGGTGGCGATGTAAATCATTTTGAATATTTGGTGAAGCGGCTTATAAGGGCAGGCGTCTCCATGGTCATTATAGAAGATAAAGTTTTTCCTAAACGGAATAGTTTGGTTGATACAAAACAAAGCCTTGAGGATCAGAATATCTTTGCTGAAAAAATACGAAGAGGCGTACAAGTGAAGCAAAAAAGGGCTTTTATGATTGTGGCCCGGCTTGAAAGCTTGATAGCAGGTGAAACGGTTGCTGATGCTCTCAGAAGAGCAAAGATATTTTTGTCAGCCGGAGCGGACGGAATAATGATACATTCTAAATCCTCTACCCCGTCAGAAATATTAGAGTTTGCCAAAAAATATTATCAGCTTCCTAAAAAGTTGATAAAGAATAAAGTGCTCGTTTGTGCACCGACAACATACAACACGATTACCGCAGATGAACTTGCTAAGGCCGGTTTCCAGGTCATTATATATGCAAATCATATGTTGCGATCTGCATATACGGCGATGGAAAAAACGTGCGAAATCATTCTGCTTAATGACCGATCTTTTGAAGTAAACGTGGTATGCGGTCCAGTTGCTAGTCTCTTTGAAGTGACGGGATTACTGGCAATTACACAAAAAGAAAATGAACAACACGACAAATCTAAACAGACATGATTCATCCAAAGGATTTCACACAAGCTCTCATGCACAATAAACTCGGCCCCTTGGTTGAGATACCGTGTTCGTATTTCAAAGATTTTTTGAATTATGTCCGGAACAGTAAAGCGTGTGAAATAATTAATCCTACGAATGAAGCGTTAGCTGTAGGTATTGCGTCCGGCAAATATTTATCCTCAGGAACTATTCCAATTGTTGCAATACAAAATTCTGGGTTTATGAATACGCTTAACGCGCTTACTTCTCTGAATCAGGTTTATAATATTCCGATCTTTTACATTATTTCCTGGAGAGGTGAGGGGGGTAAAGGGCATGATGCTCCTGAACACGATATCGTCGGGGAAAATATGGAAAAAATACTCAAAACTTTTAACATTCCGTATAAAATCATATCTGACGCCGAGTATGTGCAACAGATTAGACAGCTTTCCCAAAAGGCGAGGATTACAAAAAATCCGGTTGCGCTTATTGTTAGGAAAAATACATTTACACCGTTCGTAGGTTCCGAATTGACTGATGCAAAGTATGAGATGAGTAGATATGAAGCGATGAAGATGATCAAGGAAAAGTTGTTCAAAAGCGCGATTTTTCTTTCCACCACGGGATACGCGACCCGTGATTCATTTTCCATCAAAGATACACCGGATTTTTATACGGTCGGATCAATGGGACACATTTTTTCCATCGCATTAGGGTTAGCCCCGAATACAAATAAACGCGTTGTGGTTTTTGACGGAGATGGATCATTATTAATGCATCTTGGAGGATTAGCCTCATTTAATCCGGCAGTTCATAAAAATATTTTGTATACTGTTTTCGATAATGAAAGCTATGAAAGCACCGGCGGGCAACCAAGCATCTCAAGGAATATCGACTTCTCATATTTAGCGAAAGCTTTTAGATTCCACAATTTTTATCAAGCTACAACTTTGAAAGAATTGTCGTTATTTTTATCGATCTTGTCTAACTATGATGGTGCTGTTTTTGTTCATATTAAGGTAAGATTTGATGATAAAGTGGCTAAGAGGGTTTCTGATGCCTATACGTGTCCTCAAATAAAAAGCCGTTTTATGGAGAATTTTTAACCTCAACAATGCGCGACACATGAAAGCTAAAACTTTCGAGCCTAAAAAGACTAAACGGTATTCAATGCCCACAAAAGCATATTTTGGTCGGAATAGCTTGCAACTGTTGGGGAATATAATAGTTGAAAAAAGTATTCATTCTGCCCTTCTTGTCTGCGGAGAACATTTTAAAAAATCTGATGATTACCGTCAAGTCATTTCGAATTTGAAAGAAACACCGATCGATGTTTACAACGAAAAAATCAAAAGGAGCGATTTTAGTACCATTAACAGGATCGTTACATATTGCAGAAAGTATCGATACGAAGCAATCATCGCAATCGGAGGGGGTTCTGTATTGGATACCGCGAAATGTGCAGCTATTTTAACCACACACAAAGGACTCATCGAGGAGTATTTAGTATCCAAATCAAAAAAAATAACTGCGAAGGGGCTCCTATATATTGCTATACCCACTACTGCCGGAACAGGAACTGAAGTTACTCCATGGGCGACCGTTTGGGGAGATAATAAAAGAAAGTACTCTCTATATTCTAAGGGCTTCATGTTCCCCGCCATTGCGATTGTCGATTCTCATTTGACCGATTCGTTAAACCAGAAAGATACTGCAACCAGCGGTATGGACGCATTGTGTCAGGCGATTGAAGCTTATTGGAACAAACACCACAATAGACAATCTGATATATATGCTTTGGAGGCAATTAGCGTAATACGTACAAACTTAGAAAATGCAGTACGTAATCCTACAAAAAAAATCAGGGATCGTATGGCATGGGGATCGTTCATGCAGGGGCTCGCATTTTCCAATACTCAAACAACAATCTGTCATGCTGTTTCTTATCCATTAACCGCGCGCTGGGGTGTTACACACGGACAAGCTACGTCAGTAACGCTTCCAAGCTTTATGCGGGGCATAATTCCAGCGTTGCCTAAAAATAGGCAAAAACATCTTCTTTCAGCATTGAACGCACACACCCCGGCACTGGGAGCAAATGTCGTAGAACAACTCATGATACGCATTGGATTAAAAATCAAGCTATCTGCTTTAGGTATTACAAAAGAAAATATTAATGTGATTATTGAAGATAGCTTCTATACAAATCGGGTAAATAACATTCCGCTACAATATGATAAACAGCGCCTTAAAAGGTTCTTGGTTGCAATTTATTGAGGTGCGTGCTAAAACAGCAGTGTAAAAATATGATAGAACAACGAGTTCCCGGTACAAGACAGTCAGAGGACCCTTCTTATAAAATAAGACAGGGTGGTTTGCTGTTGAGAGTTGCCGGAGATATAAAAAGACATCCCGATTTTTTAGCTTCGGAGCTTAAGTTACCGTTACCAACGGTCAAAAGTATTTTGGCGGGCGAAGCTTCTCAGGACGAAACAAATCAACTTATTGAAAAAATGGTGGCAACATACCCTGTCTCTCGACTTGCGTTGGAAGTTGTACGGGATGATACGGACGGCGGCGTTATCGTAAAACATGCTCAGGAATCGGCAACCACCAGCAGAATTTTTGACCGGAAAGACAAAAATGGAATGCCAACCCCGTACTACGAATACAGGGATGCCGCTATGAGCGATTTGGGTCCCTTTAGACCCGAATGGATTAAAGAATTAAGAGAAGTAACGACAGAAGACGGAAACGATCCAGATATTGCTTATAACACTGGACACTTCATGCATCAGCTTACCATGTATGTGGGCCCGGTAAATTTACATTGGAAAGATGACAGTGGGTCACACACCTTGTTTATGGACACCGGCGATTCAAATTACGGTACACCATATGTACCCCATTCTTTTACGACTCGCGACACAAGTAAAGAAGCTTATATTATGGCTGTTACCTTTTCCGGCAAGCTTGGTTCGGCAGTTCAACAAGAATTGTCAGTATTGCGTCCGGACGAAGTCAACAACGCATTGCTCGATCTGACGGCAAAAAAAACTTCTTTCAGCGATTTACTTAGAGTTAAAACACAAGATAGTTTTATGACCGACGAGGTTCTATCCAGAATGACGGGTCTGAGTATAAATAAAATCCACAAATTTTTAAGCGGACGGCTTTTTCCCTCCATTAATGAGTTGGAGATAATCGCAGCCGCACTGAAAATGAATGCGCGCGATCTCTACCCGCCTACTCCGGTAAAACAAATGGAAGTTGTCGTGGAGCGTGTGTACTCAAACAAAAAATGGGTTTATCCTTCAGAAGTAAAACCTCACTATGAAATACGTAAGCTTGCCGGATCGACGAAGATGGCAGAAGCCAAAGCCTTTAGCCTGAATCCGACGCAATCAGATGAAGTAACCGCCGACGGGGATTTAGACATTGTGACGCCCATGAACTCATTTCAAAACTAGGAATATCTTACCAGAATAATGATTAAAGCCAAATAGACAGATGCCTTAAACATTGCCGGATGATAGGTTCTCCT
>LCEX01000006.1 GCA_000995415.1 Candidatus Gottesmanbacteria bacterium GW2011_GWC1_43_10 | reverse complement strand
TCGACTCTGTCGGAATGCTAAAGAAGGTGGCACCCTGATAGATCACGTCGACTATAACGGCATGTTGATCGTCACCCCCACCATGGATTACGATCGCAACAACTCCACCTTTCTTTTTATCGAATTTGGTATGGCAACTAAATTTAGCAAAGACCTTTCCGATAATGTAAAAAGAGGAATGAATACAAAGGTCCAAAATGGTTGGCGACCAGGATCCGCTCCGTTGGGGTATATGAACGATTTCTTCAAACCTAAAGGTCAAAAAGAAGTCCTACCTGATCTTGAGCGTTTTGATCTATGTCGTAAGTGGTGGGAGTTGATGATGACTGGCGAAGAAACCGTAGTTAGCTCACTAAAGAAGATTACTGCGATGGGCCTGCGTGGTAAGAGAAAAAGCGGCAAGCCTGTCAGTACCACAGAAGCATTTCGATTCTTTCGCAATATTTTCTATACAGGAATGTTTGATTACAATGGCGAGCGACATATTGGTAAACATAAAGCCATGATTACTGTTGATGAATTCCAAAGAGTGCAGGATATTATTGATGGGCGCAAGAGAGTTTTCAAACAACGTAATAATTTTTACTTTATGAAACTCCTTAAATGCGGTGAGTGTGGAGCTTCAATTACAGCTGAAAGAAAGATTAAGCGCTATAAGCGCTCAGGGACTTCTCAGATTTTTGTCTACGCTCGCTGCACTAAAAAATTGGGACCATGTCACCAACCCTATCTTAATGGTGATGATGTGGAAAAGCAGGTAAGAGATTTTGTTGCAAGTTTAGAAATTAGGCCAGCGTTTGTTGATTGGATCAAAAAGAGTTTAAAACGAAGAAATGATAGAGAGTTCGAATTTGAACGAGCACAAAAGGGAAAACTCAGTAAGCGTTTGGATACCATTTTAGTTGAGAAAAAATCACTTTATGGAATGAAGATCGATGGCATGATTAGTGAAGAAGTGTATCAAAAGGAAAAAGCTCGATTGCTTACTGAGGAGAAACAAACAAAGGAAAGCATCGAAACAGATGGTATAGCCTCATGGACAAAAACAATGGAAGAGACTCTACACTTTGCCGCTAATGTTACTAGAATCTTTAACGTAGACGATATTGAAGTCAAAAGAGCTGTCCTGCGCATTCTCGGCTCGAACCTGTTTCTAAAAGACAGATTAGTGCGAATTGACGGGAAAAAAGCGTTTATCTTTCTAAAAACAGTTGAAAAAGCGTTCAATGAGAAAAAAGGTCGGCTCGAACCTGAAAATAGCTTGATAACAAGGGATAAAAGCTCTCTTTCGGAAAACGATTCCGATATGGAGCGGGATAGGGGAATTGAACCCCCTTCTCGTCCTTGGGAAGGACGCATACTACCGGTGTACTAATCCCGCAATACTGTTTTGAATTTTCCACTTTTCTGCGAGTTGTCAGTGAGACGACTGCCACAAAACCCATCCCGCAAATTAAAGTCCACTGCGGATATTTTAGCAGTTTAATTTCCACTATGAAAGTCAGGCATCACAGCCCGGAAGCTAACTCCCCCGTTTTTAACCCCAAAATTTAGCGGGGGAGAGAAAAGACGTTGCCCGGATGGATCAGGTTTGGATTAACGAGTTTGTTGGCTTGGGCGATTTTCGTCCAGGCATAACAGTCGTTATAAGTTTTACAAGCGATATTCCAAAGTGAGTCGCCTATCACTACCGTATAACTAGATTCACTTGGTGTACCAGTCGTCGCAGTTGCCGCAACCGGTGAACCAGCCGGTGTTTCAGTTGCGGTGGGTGAGATTGGTGAAGCTTCTGGGATCACCAATTTTTGCCCCTCTTCGATTTGGTCCGGACTCGTTAAATTGTTGGCTTTGGCAATATCAGACCAGTTGTAACCGCTTTTAAATGAGTTTTCGGAAATACTCCAAAGCGTATCGCCTTTTTGGACTGTATAAGTCGAGCCGGGTTTAGCTGAAACAGTTGCTTCTTGGGCGATTTTTTCCGCCTCGGAAGTTTTTTCTTCAGCTGATTTATTGCCTTTTTGGGTAAAGTAGTTATAAAGCAAGATCCCGACTACGACCACGACTAAAAGTCCCAAACCTACAGAAATATATGATTCGGATAATTGTTCTTCAGTGTCAGCTTTGGCCATTTGTGTCCTCCTTTCTAAGCAGATAATCCCGATTGAATCGGGAGAGCAGAAAATATGAATTAATTACGGGGCAGAATAGAATTTTTGCGGGCCCGAGCGGAGTCGAACCGCCGATCTCGTCCTTGACAGGGACGCGTGTTAGGCCACTACACCACGAGCCCATAATAAAAAATATATTAAGTCTTTGTCAACAGGCAGTTTGTCAATGATATCATTTAGGCTTATGAGTAACAAGTAGGGTCTGGAGGTAATTTTTGGGTTCACAGTAGTTGCCACAAACATATATAATCAACTTATGACCAACTCAGAAATCGCCCAATTACTCCGGAATGTAGCCGCAGCTTTCATCATCAAAGGCGCAGACAGGTTTCGGATCATCGCTTACCAAAAAGCCGCTGACGCGATCGAACACTTGACAAGTGAAGTCAAGGATTTTTGGGATGAAGGCAAATTGCAAGATATTCCCGGAGTGGGACCGGCACTTGCCCAACATCTGGATGAACTATTCCGGACCGGCAAAGTCAGGCATTTTGCCAGTATTTTCAAAGGCTTGTCGCCGGCGATTTTTACACTGTTACTGGTGCCCGGACTGGGTCCGAAACGCGCCTACCAGTTGACCAAAACCTTAAAAATAACCCAGGCCAAAACAGCTGTGGATGAGTTGGAGAAAGCTATCAGGGCGGGAAAAGTGGCGCGGATGGAAGGCTGGGGTGAAAAATCTCAAACCGAGCTGCTTTCAGCTATCGAAACATACCGGCGTGGTCAAATCAAAGAAAATCGCATGGTCTTGCCTTATGCGGATGAATTGGCTCGGGAAGTGATAGCTTATCTCAAACGGTTGCCGGAAGTGACGCGGGTTGATGTTTTGGGAAGTTTACGCCGGAAAGTAGCTACAATTGGCGATATTGATCTCGCGGCAGCGACAACAAAGCCGGAGAAGGTAGTAGCTGCATTCGTCAAATACCCAAAAGTGCGTAAAATTATCGATCAGGGTCCGAAAGGGGCTACGGTTTTGCTATCTATCGGCCGACAGGTAGATTTACGGGTGCAAACTCCTCAAGCCTATGGAGCTATGCTGCAGTATTTTACCGGTAGCAAGCACCACAACATTGGGTTGAGAGAGTATAGCCTTAAACAAGGACTATCATTGTCCGAACATGGAATTAAACCGTTAAAGAAAGTTCAAAGTTCAAAGTTCAAAGTTCAAAGTTTTAACAAGGAATTGGGATTATATGAATTTGAGACAGAGGAAGCGTTTTATGCGGCATTAGGACTTAAGTACATTGAACCAGAGCTGCGGGAAGATACAGGTGAGATTGAGGCTGCCCTTCGGCAAGCTCAGGGTAAAGGTTCTGGTTTACCTAGACTTGTTGAATCTAAGGACATCAAAGGTGAAGTGCATGCGCATTCAAGTTTTGACCTTAAGCCTTCGCATGATTTGGGTAGTTCGAGTTTGGAAGAGCTCCTGCAGGCTGCGGCAGACCTAAATTATAGTTATCTTGGAATTAGCGACCACAATCCGGCAGTGACGAACCAGTCAGAATCCGAGATTATCAGGCTCATGAAAACTAGGCGTGAAAAATTTGAACAAATTTATTCCTCGTGGAGTCAGCGCGTGAAAACTACGAGCCTGCCTGCCGGCAGGCAGGTACATTTATTTACCATGCTCGAAGTAGATATCGACCCGAAAGGCAAACTAGCTCTTCCGGAAAGTGCATTTGCATATGTGGATGCGGTCATTGTTTCGGTGCATTCGAGTTTTAATCAGCCAAAAGACATGATGACGAAGAGGATCTTATCCGGACTGGCCCACCCGAAAGCTAAAATTCTGGGCCATCCCACAGGCAGATTGCTCGGTAGTCGGGAAAGTTATGAAGCTGACTGGCAAGCGATTTTTCAATTTTGTGTAGAGAAACATAAAGCTCTGGAAATAAACGCATGGCCGGAGCGTCTGGATTTACCGGATATGCTCGTGCGACAGGCCGTGAAACAAGGCGTGAAACTGGTGATTGATACCGATAGTCATGCCAAGGTGCAGATGCAGCTTATGACTTACGGAGTGGATGTTGCCCGCCGCGGCTGGGCAGAAAAAAAAGACATTTTGAACACGATGGAGTATAATGATTTCAAGCGGTGGTTAAAAACTTAAGTTCAAATTTCAAAGCTCAAATATCAAATCAAGTTCAAAACTATAATCTTAAATCATTATGATATTTGGACTTGATTTGTTATTTGGATTTTGACATTGGGATTTTAAAACGAAAGGTGGTGAACAATATGAGTCCATTATTAATTGTATTAGGAATAGTAGTTCTTTTAGTTCTCTTTGTATGGGGGTTGTATAACTCCTTAGTTACACTTCGAGTGCGCATCAAGGAAGCGATGAGTCAAATTGATGTGCAACTTAAACGCCGGGCTGACCTGATTCCCAATCTAGTTGAGACAATCAAAGGTTATGCCAAACACGAAAAAGGCGTATTTGAGGAAGTGACCAAAGCTCGTTCAGCTCTGATGGGAGCTGGGTCAGCGCATGAAAAAGCTGTGGCTGACAATATGTTGACAGGCGCTTTGAAATCTTTGTTTGCGGTGGCTGAAGCATATCCCAATTTAAGAGCATCCGAAAACTTTCAACAACTGCAAAAAGAGTTGTCAGACACTGAAGACAAAGTGGCATATTCACGGCAGTTTTATAACAACGTGGTGATGGAATACAACACCAAAATCATGATGTTTCCCAATTCCTTGATTGCCGGTCAATTTGGCTTTAAATCTGAAGAGTTCTTTGCGGCAACCGAAGACGAGCGGAAAAAAGTCGAAGTGAAGTTTTAACCTTTTGCTTTCCTCTCCTTGAAAAGGAGAGGACCAAGGTGAGGTTAAATTTTGGTGGCATGGTAGGAGTATTTTCTAGAAAAGAACTTAAAGCTAGGAGAAGGGGACTGCGTAAGTTACTCCCAGATCCCGAACGTGCATTGTGGACTAGATTACGTAATAGACAATTAAGTGGACATAAATTTCGACGCCTATATAGTATCGAAAATTTTGTCGTCGATTTCTATTCTCCAGAAGCAAAACTAGTGGTAGAAATCGATGGAAGTAATCATACTAGAAAAGTAATTAGGGTATACGATGCGTGGAGGCAAAACCTAATAATTTTGCAAGGAGTAAAAGTTATACGTTTTAGCAATGAAGAAGTTATTAATAACATGGATGTTGTTTTAGAAACAATTAAAGAACATTTACCTGATTAACCTCATCCTGACCTTCTCCTTTAAAGGAGAAGGAAATCAAGTGTAAAATGAACATCTATTCGCAAATATCAAGTAATAATACCAAAACCTGGATTCTCATGGCCGGGTTTGTGGCGTTTTTTGCTCTTATTGCTTGGGTCATGGGCGAGGCGCTGGGGTATGGCTCTGGATATGTCGGAGTAGCGGTAGTTCTGTCACTCCTTACGAGTGTGGGAAGTTATTTCTGGGGAGATCAACTTATTCTGGCGATGAGTGGCGCGCGCGAGGCAGATAGAAAACGGGATTTTGACTTGTTTACTGTCACCGAAAATCTGGCCCTGGCGGCCGGACTTCCCAAACCAAAGCTTTACGTGATTGATGATACGGCCATGAATGCTTTTGCCACCGGCCGAGATCCCGAGCATGCGATTGTGGTTGCCACAACCGGAATACTACAAAGGCTAGATCGGCGTGAACTGGAAGGAGTCATTGCCCACGAACTGTCTCATGTCAAAAATTACGACATTCGTTTGCTGCTCGTAGTAGGCGTGTTGGTTGGCACGATTGCATTTGTGACTGATTGGTTTCTGAGAAGTCTATGGTGGGGAGGCAGGCGGAATCGCGAAGAAAGAAGTGGCGGAGGTGCATTTATGTTAATTGGGATTGTGCTAACCATTCTGGCTCCTATTTTGGCAACTATCATTAAACTCGCAATTTCCCGGCAACGCGAATATTTAGCAGATGCCTCAGGAGCTCTAATCACGCGTTATCCGGAAGGACTCGCCCGAGCTTTGGAAAAATTAGCCGGCGATCGGGAAGTCCTTGAAGCTGCCACTAATGCTACAGCTCATCTTTATATCACCAATCCCTTCAAGGACAAAAACTTCGGCGCCTGGTTTGCGGGTCTCTTTGACACCCACCCGCCGATTGAGGAGCGGATCAAACGGCTTCGAAACATGTGACCGATTGTGATATATTGACCAATATAAGTAACAGGTGTTAAATAAATTCATGGAAGAAAAGAAATGGACAGGCGGACAAGAATTTATTGCCTGGAGTGATAAAATGCTTCAAATGATCAGAGAAATCAGACAAATAGATCGAGAGCAAAGACAGATTTATTCAAGATCAATAAAACTAGAAAGAAAATGATATTTGGTTAGACCTTATGGTAACTAAAAACCGAACTGCGATAAACTACCAAATCATTCGACAAACAATCGAAGATATTCTGACGGAAAAACTGGAACATCTTCCGACTAAAAAAGAATTTAATCAAAAAATGGATAACCTGTATACACAGAATGATAAAATCATTAAAGAACTTGAAGATATAAGAGCCGACAATGCAATTTCCTCAAATCAGCCTGCAGATCATGAAGAGCGTATCACCGATCTTGAAAACATTCATCCCCAAGGTAAACATACACCTTTATCCTAAATATCCACATACATTGGTTGCCTTTTTGTTAGTTGCGCGAGATAATTGCTTCACTCATGCGAAATTTGCTTGCGATATTTCTAGGTAAGGTTACTTTTAAATTGAGTCAACTATTTAAGTTGGGAGCGGGTGGGACGTGGCCCGGGGAAGTGGTGCTCACCATTTCGCCAAATATATTGACACAATTGTTTGATCAATTACACGAGGGAGTGGTGATTGTGGCGGGAACAAACGGGAAAACTACGACGAGTTTGATGATCAAACAGATTTTGGAAAAACAAGGGATTTCCGTTATTCACAATACCACCGGAGCAAATTTGTTAAACGGGATAACATCTGCCTGCATTAAGGAGAGTGATTGGTTAGGAAGAATAAATGCTGATTGGGGAGTGTTTGAAACTGACGAAAATACTCTTCCGAGTATAATTTTCAATTTTCAATTTTCAATTTTCAAAGACAAAAAACTTATTATAGTACTACTTAATCTTTTTCGCGACCAATTGGATCGGTATGGAGAAGTGGATGTGATTGCGGAAAAATGGGCAAAAGCATTGCAAGCTATCAGCTCTCAGCCATCAGCTACGGGACACAATAAATTGACGCTGATTCTCAACGCGGACGATCCACAGATTGCCCATTTAGGGATTAGATTGAGTCATCCCCGACTTGATCGGGGATCCGCGGATTCCCGCTTGCGCGGGAATGACAAAGAGAAAAGTTTTCAGCTTCGCTCTGACAGTAATGTTCTTTACTTCGGCGTCAATGACAAAAAGCACTTTTTGAAACAAAAAGAACATGCTACTGATTCAACATTTTGTTTAAACTGCGGTGGCAGGTTAGTTTATGAAGGGATTTATTATTCCCACATTGGTGTTTGGAAATGTGTTGGTTGCGGCGAGAAGCGGCCGCAACCCGACTTAAGCGTTTGGGATTCACCGATGCCAGGTCTTTATAATCAATATAATACTCTGGCCGCAGTTAGTGTGGCCAAAGCCCTGGACATTAAAGATAATATTATCAATCAAGCGTTACAACGATTTAAGCCCGCATTTGGCCGGCAAGAAGAATTTACGATAAACGTCCCCACTTCGCCAGGACTACGAGAGGCAAGTAAACAAGTCAAACTTTTTCTTTCCAAAAACCCAGCTGGGTTCAACGCGTCACTCAGAACTGTTTTGGAACTTAACCCCAAGACGGTATTACTCGTTCTCAATGACCGGATTCCAGATGGCAGAGATGTGAGTTGGATTTGGGACGTGGACTTTGAGATCCTGACACAGGATAAACACAAGATTATTGTCTCCGGGGATAGAGTATATGATTTAGCTTTACGAATGAAGTACGCTTTCCAACAATATAACAATTTAGCAATGCAACAGTTGATTATTAAAGAAAATTTGGCTGAAGCTATAGAAACAGGCTTAAAATCTATAAAGCCCGAGGGGACTCTCTATATTTTAGCTACTTATTCAGCCATGCTCGAAGTACGAAAAATACTGACGGGAAAGAAAATTCTCTAGAAGTTCAAAAGTTAATAAAGTTTATAAAGTTATAAAGGTAACAAGATGAAAATTCTGAGGTTCGAAGATATTGTTTCATGGCAAAAGTCTAGATATCTGACTAGAGAAATTTACATGTTATTTAGATCAAACCGAGATTTTGGATTTCGTGACCAAATTCAAAGAGCTTGCGTGTCTATTATGAATAATATCGCTGAAGGATTTGAAAGAAAAGGAAATAAAGAATTCAAAAACTTTCTATTTATTGCAAAAGGGTCTTGTGCCGAAGTCCGTTCGATGCTTTATCTTGCGTTCGATTTAAACTATATATCACAATCTTCACTTAATAACGAATTAATTCCAATGACTGAAGAAATATCAAGGTTATTATCGGGGTTAATAAAAACTTTATAAACTTTAAACTTTATGAACTTTAGACTTAATCTCGCCTGGATGTATCCGGATCTCATGAGTACTTATGGTGATCGGGGAAATATTATCGTGCTTACGAAACGTTGCCAGTGGCGGGGGATTGAAGTAAACATCAAAGAAATCACTTTAGAAACTAAGGTTTCTGAACTTTCCAATTGTGACTTGATTTTTATGGGTGGAGCCCAAGATAGGCAGCAAAAAATAGCCGGCGATGATTTCCTCAAAAACAAAGGTCCGATGATCAAAGAACTGGTTGAAAATAGTGTTCCGGCATTATTCGTGTGTGCGGCATATCAAGCTGTTGGACATTTCTACAAACCGTATCAAGGAGAACCAATCCCCGGGCCAGGGATTTTTGATTTACATACAGAGCATCCCGGAGATCAAGCCAAGCGGTTGATTGGAAACGTAGTGGCTGAATTGATTAGCGACCAATTTGACGTCATTGCGAGGAGCCCCGTATCCAAGTACGGGATAAACTCCGCGACGAAGCAATCTTCTCACTTGATTGTCGGTTTTGAGAATCATGGGGGAAGGACTTATCTAGGGAAAAAATTGCAACCGTTTGCCAGAGTAATAAAGGGTGGCGGCAATAACGGTGAAGATGGATATGAAGGCGCGCTTTATAAAAACAGCATTGGTTCTTATTTTCACGGGCCATTACTCCCCAAAAATCCATATATTGCTGATTGGTTGATCGCAAAAGCTTTAGAGAAAAAATATGTAGCGAAAATCAGACTACGACAACTGGATGATGGTTTAGAAAAACAAGCTCACAAATTTGTATCCACTCTGCGTTAACCCAGATCGTTAAGCAGCTGTTTAATTACAGGTTTTACTTAATTCCCACAAAATCTATTTTTGGAAAAATAGCGCGGATGCCGGTCCAAAACTTTTCAGAGAGTTTATTGGAAAATTTGCCATACTGACTGTTTTCGGTTTTACCGCATAAGATATTTTCGTATTTTCGAATCACATCAAGGACTTGAGTACCCACTTCATTGAATTCCTTTTTATATTTGTTTTGATCCTGGGCAAAGCGATCATGGATATCTTTAAATTGGGTAAACAAATCTTTGTGAGTCGAGAGCATTTCCTGGAAGAGTTTTTGATAGAGTTTCATAGCTAGAAGATAGCTGATTTTGGTAAATTTTGCAACCAAAACTTCGCGGTATATAATAGCGGCAATGATAGATGCGAAGCAGGTCAAAGAATTGCAAACAGAATTGGAATTCCTTTACCGAGTAGCAAGCTCTGTCCATAGTCTGGAAATCGGCGAATTGCTGGCCGAAATCGTCCGGATAGCTTCGCAAATCAGCCGGAGCGATTCATGTTTGATTTACGTTTACGATGCAAAGAAGCAAGAGTTGGTCTTACGTGCCTCACAAAATCCGCATCCGGAGCTGCTGCGGAAAATCAAGATGAAGCTGGGTGAAGGGATCACCGGTTGGGTAGCCAAAGAAAAACAGCCGGTGGTGATCGAATCCGGTGCCAATCATGATTCGCGGTTTAAATATTTTCGTAGCCTGCCTGAAGACAAATTTGCCGCCTTTTTATCTGTACCGATAGTAAATAAAATAGGTATCGTGGGAGTGATAAATGTGCAGCATCAGCTCCCGCACAAGTACAAAGCACGTGAGATAAATTTGTTGATGGCAATTGGCAAGTTGGTAGGAGGAGCCATTGAAAATGCTTTGCTGGTTGAAGAAACGCTGGAGCTTAAAGAAACCTTGGAATTTAGAAAGCTGGTTGAGCGCGCCAAAGGTATTTTGATGAAGCACCAAAAAATTGATGAGGCGACGGCGTACACGAAAATTCAAAAGGAAAGTATGCGTAGCCGCAAATCAATCAAAGAAATAGCCGAGACGATTATTTTAGCCGAAAAATTAAAATTAGGGGCTTGACAAGATGATCGAAATTGGATTATAAGATTAAGTAAGCTTTCACAAAGAAGTGAAAGGCAGGACAATGAAGTCTTCTCGATTCGCGAGCGTGCTTGCGATGAGGAAGGCTTTTTTTGTGGAAAATTATGTTCCTGAAGCCCCTCTTTTTTGAAATCGGATCACATTTTCCAAATAAATTAGCCCAAATCGATGAAGACGAGCCAGTATACAAAAGGTTTTTATTCGAATTAGTGTATAAAATACAGCACATTTTTTATGAAAGGAGCGACTATGGTATCTTCAAAAATCACTAAACTACTTAAAGAAGCTAAACCACAAATCATTGATCTCCGTTTCGTCGATCCATTGGGAGTATGGCAACATGCGTCGGTTCCGATCGGAGAACTTGGTGGAGTGTTGGAAGACGGCGTGGGTTTTGACGGCTCAAGTATCAAAGGTTTCCAACAGATTTATGATTCAGATCTGATTTTGCGCGTCGATAGCGAAACGGCTCACATAGATCCATTTTACACAGTTCCTACTCTGGTATTTATTGCCGATGTATTTGATCCGGAAAAGAATGACCGTTATACCCGCGATCCACGATTCGTGGCCGAAAAAGCTGAACGGCATGTCAGGCGAAGTGGGATCGCTGAAGTGAGTTTCTGGGGCCCGGAAGCAGAATTTTTTGTCTTTTCGCATTTGTCTTATACCACTGATCCCCAACACATGAGTTATCAGATTGATAGTCCGGAAGCGGCTTGGAAAATTGGCGAAAACAACGGTACTCCCAATTTGGGTTACAAAATCCCTACCAAAGGCGGATATTTTCCCGTTCCACCTTTTGATACGCTCCAGGATATGCGTAGTGAAATAGTCGGGCATCTCACGAAATGGGGAGCCAGAGTAGAGATGCACCACCATGAAGTAGCGACAGCCGGACAATGTGAGATCGATATGCGCTTTGATTCACTCCGTAATATGGCTGATAAACTTCTGATGTACAAATATATTGTACGAAATACTGCCCGCAAATATGGACTGACCGCTACATTCATGCCCAAACCTTTGTTTGGTGACAATGGGAGCGGGATGCATGTGCACAATAGTCTATGGCGTGGCAACAAAAACTTATTTTACGGTGAAAAAAGCTATGCGGAATTATCACAGTTAGCGCTTTATTATATTGGTGGGATTTTGACTCATGTTGAAAGCTTGCTGGCATTTTGTGCGCCAACCACCAATTCGTACCGGAGATTGGTTCCGCACTTTGAGGCTCCGGTTAACATCGCTTTTTCCAAAAGAAACCGTAGCGCGATTATTCGCGTCCCGATGTATTATTCCGGGCGCGAATTTGCCAAAACCAAACGCATTGAATTTCGCGCGCCAGATCCTACAGCCAATCCGTATTTTGCTTTTTCAGCTATTCTTATGGCCGGGTTGGATGGAGTTAAACGTAAACTTGACCCGGTGAAATTGGGTTATGGCCCCTTAGATAAAAATATTTGGGAACTAACTGGCGATGAAGCTAAAAAAATCAAAAGTGTTCCCGGAAGTTTGACCGACAGCTTAAATGCATTAAAAAAAGACCACGTATATCTGCTTGGAGATAGTGTATTTACCGAAGACATTTTGGATATGTGGGTGGACTTGAAAGAAGCAGAAATTAAGGAGGTCGCGCTTCGACCCACACCGTACGAGTTTTATTTGTATTCGGGAGTATAAATTATATGTTACTTTCTTGACGCGTCTCAAGAATGTAACCAAACCTGCCTGCCGGCAGGCAGGGAAAGACGCCCCGTGAAGGTTTTGCGATTTTTCTAAATTAGTTATCTTCCTTTCTTGCTTGTCCAAGAAAGGAAGATAAAGAAAGACAGCCCATGAGGGTTTTTTGAAATTTCTAACTTCGTTCGCACTGAAAATTGCAAAAAAATGCAATTTACATCAGCTGCTCACTCAGTAAGAAATTTTTCAAAAAACACCTCAACGGCATTTAGTCTCAGAAAACATGCTATAATAGTAAGTAGTTATGTATATTGCTTTTTGGCAACCAAACCAGCAACAAAATTCCGCTTTTGCGGAAGGGCAGGCTGGTTGAAAGGAAGCTAAAATCAATGCGCAAAACACACCAGCCACAATCGGCTGGTTTTTAGTATAATAAGCTTATGGCAGCCAAAAAATTTACTATTGATGACGTCAAACACATCGCCCAACTGGCAAACCTTGTCCTTTCGGATGAGCAACTGCAAAAAATTGCTGAACAACTGTCTTCCGTAATTGGTTACATGTCAAAAATTCAGGCTTTGGATACGAAGGGAGTAGTGGAAACTTCGCAAGTCACTGGTCTTGAAAATGTATTTAGAGAAGATGTTGTCGATGAGAAACGGATGTTGTCACAAGAATCCGCGCTTTCGAACGCTAAAAACACACACAGTGGTTATTTTGTGGTGGACGCAGTACTCGAAGAATAAACATATGTTATTGGATAAAACAATATCAGAACTAGCAGCAGGTTTACGCAAAAAAGAATTTTCTAGCGTCGATATCGTAACTGAATGTTATGACGCTATTGAAAAACACGGAAAAGAATTAAATGCTTTTATAACTGTGATAGACAATACTACTGCACTTACTTACGCTCAAAAAAAAGATAATGAACGCACAGAAAATACTTCTCCACTACACGGAATACCATTTGTACTCAAAGATGCCTACATAACCCAGAGGATTCGTACCACTTCAGCCTCAAATGTCTTAAAAAACTATATTCCTCAGTATAATGCTACCGTCTATCAAAAATTACTGGATGCAGGCGCCATTCTTATCGGCAAAATGAATATGGATGCGTGGGGTCATGGAGGAAGTACGGAAAACACAGATTTTGGTCCAGCCAAAAATCCCTGGGATACGACTCGCGTAGCAGGTGGATCAAGTGGAGGTCCAGCCATTGCGATTGCGGCGCGGATGTCCGCATTTGCGATAGGCGAAGATACAGGAGGTTCAATTAGAAATCCCGCTGCGTGGTGTAATATCACCGGCCTTAAAGTCACATATGGCAGAGTGTCACGTTATGGCACCATAGCTTACGCCTCATCTTTTGATACTGTTGGGCCCATGGCAAGAACTGCCGAAGATTGTGCATTGCTACTAGAACTCGTCGCCGGCCAAGATCCTTATGATGCGACCAGTTCACCTCACAAAGTACCAAAATATACCCAAAAATTGACAGGCAATATCGAAGGAATCAAAGTGGGTATTCCGAAAGAATTTTTTGGACAAGGATTGGACTCAGAAATAAAAAAAAGCATCGATATAGCAGCAAAAAAATTTGAATCAATGGGTGCAAAGTTAATTGAGTTATCTATGCCCATGTTTGATTATGGATTACCAGTTTACTATTTGATCGGTCCGAGTGAAACGAGTTCAAACCTGGCTCGATATGATGGGATACGATACGGACAAGGAAGAAATCAATTCACACCCGAAACTATGCGACGGATTATGATCGGCACTTATGCTCTATCTGCCGGTTACTATGATGCTTATTACAAAAAAGCTCAGCAAGCACGAACGCTATTTATCAAAGAATATGAAAAAGCCTTGTCTAGTTGTGATGTGCTCCTTATGCCTGTCAATCCAACTCCACCCACCAAAATTGGAGAACTGATGAGTGATCCGCTGGCAAACTTGCTGGCTGATGTGTATACCACTCTTAAATATTGGATACGCATATCAGCAAGAAACTGATTGGCATAAAAGGAAACCGGGAATTTTAGAAAGTCCATAACTCACCCTAACCCTCTCTTAATTTAAGAGAGGGAATTCCTCCCCTTAAGATAAGGGGAGGTGAGGAGGGGTTATGAATGTTTTATGGTAACTTACAAAACTATCGTTGGGATGGAGATACATGTTGAGCTCAAAACCAAGAGTAAGATGTTTTGCGGCTGCAAAAACGATCCGTTCCATGCGCCAAAACCAAATATCTACACCTGTCCGGTGTGTTTGGGATTACCCGGAGCGCTTCCGGTTCCTAATAAAAAAGCGGTTGAGTGGACGATCATGTTGGGACTGGCTTTGGGAAGCGAAATTTCGCTCTTTTCCAAATTTGACCGCAAAAATTATTTTTATCCGGACTTACCAAAAGGCTACCAGATTTCCCAATACGATCAACCCATCGCACGGGGAGGAAAAATCGTCATTGCGAGCGAAGCGAAGCAATCTTTTTCACCTCGTCATCCTGAACTTGTTTCAGGATCTAAGATTGCTTCGTCGTCCCGATTTAATTTAATCGGGACTTCTCGCAATGACGGCAAGACAATCCGGATTCATCGGGTTCATCTAGAAGAAGATACGGGAAAGCTCATTCATTCCACAGTCAATGGAAAGAAAGTTTCGTTAATTGACTTCAACCGCAGTGGCGTGCCGCTTGTGGAAATAGTCACTGAACCTGACATTAATTCATCAGAAGAGGCAAAAGCCTTCCTCAAGAAATTACACCAAATCATTCGCTACTTGGATATTTCTGACGCAGATATGGAAAAGGGAAGTATGCGGTTGGAGCCGAATATATCCGTAAAGATAATGTCATTGCGGATAAACGCGAAGCAATCCTTTTCACCTCGTCATCCTGAACTTGTTTCAGGATCTAAGATTGCTTCGTCGTCTTCGACTCCTCGCAATGACGATGAAAGCGAATTGCCATCCTACAAAGTCGAAGTGAAGAATATCAACTCATTCAATTTTGTGAAAAAGGCCATTGATTATGAAGTTGGCCGGCAGATTGAAATACTCGAAGCAGGGGAGACACCTGTTCAGGAAACAAGGGGGTGGGAAGAGAAAAAAGGTGTGACACTCCCCCAGCGGAGGAAAGAAGCAGCGCATGACTATCGGTATTTTCCCGAGCCGGATATTCCGCCGATGCGAGTTACGAAAGATCAAATTTCAGAACTCAGAACTAAAATCCCAGAGTTACCAGATGTTAAATTGGCTCGATTTATCAAAAATTACCAACTTAAGCCTGAAGATGCAGCCAGATTGACTGATGAAGTAGAGCTGGCAAATTTTTTTGAGAAATGTGCTTCCCAATTATCAATTATCAATTCAAAATTATCAATTCAGTCGCTTGCCAATTGGATCATCAATAAAAAAGTAGACTATACAAAAGCATCTCCTGAAGAATTGATTAAGGTAATTACTGCAACTAAACAAGTGAAACAAGTCGATGAAGTGGAATTGACCCGTGTGATTGACCAAATTATCGCTGCCAATCCGCAACCGGTTGCAGAATATAAAAAGGGTAAAACCGGCATCATCATGTTTTTCGTTGGCCAAGTCAAACGCGAACTCAAAGGAAGAGGAGATGCTGTTTCTATTCGCAAAATACTTCAAGAACAGTTAAAATAAGTTTATGGATAATAATAAAGATGAAACATATATAGATTTTGGGGCAGGTGAAATTCCTTTAGCTGCTCAACTTCTAGCAAAGGGACATCCTGAAGCGAGAGTCATTGCGTTCGAAAGACAATTTTTAAGGAGTCCGAAGCAACATAATCTTTTAAATGTTGTTTCTGGAGATGATCTCAACATACCTCTAGGTTCAGATTCAGTAGATAGAATATTTGCTACCTTTATCAGAGCAGAGATGCCGGATGATAGATATATAAAACTTCTTCAGGAGTTTTATCGGATATTAAAAAGAAATTCGAAAGGATATGTTTTGTTGTGTGAGACACAAAATTCAGCTCCGGATATTATGCAAATGGCTGTTAATATAGGTTTTGTTCATTATGAAACTTACTCCGGAGTATTTCCACCAGGTAGTGACTGGGGAGAAACTTTTGCAGGAGCCTCAATAATTAATCCTAGATTTACGCCTACTGTGGTTGCATTTGTAAAAAGGTGAGTAAGGCTAATTTTGTAAGCATAGCTTGAGAGATAGATATCTTCACACAATTAGATATCTCTTCGAGAAAGAGATACAATAAAAGTAGACACCTCTGGAACCCTTTTTTGCAAATATTTAATATGATGGATGCCGGTAGCGAGATATATGTGGGAATAGGTAGACATAAGTTGGTGAAATATCCAGACGCAGCTGAGAGAGTGGCAAGACGAATCAATACGCGGATGGATCAAAATCAGCGACTTAGAAAAGAACCATTTGGGTCTGGGGCGAGAACTAGATACGCTAAACGTCAATCAACACCCGCGTTAATAGAGGCTGAATATGATGCCGTTCAGATGGAGAAAGAACTGAATATTGACGAGTTAACAGGTTTGCATTCCTTGCGTAAATATAAATCAGACTCTTTCGCAGCTTTACAATCATGCATTTCTATAACACCAGACCGCAACATAACTGTAGATAAAGAAAAGCTTAGCAGAATTCATTTCATTCGGCTTGATATAGGTTTACTTTCTTATGCGAATACTTTGGAAGGAGGACACGAAACCGGAGATAAATATAAAGCTAAGGTAGCCCAAATTGTCGGCGGCAATACAGAAAAAATGGCAGAGTATGCAAAAAATCATGCTGTAGATTTTTCTGGTTATGTTATGACCAAGGGAGATGAATTTGGAATAATTGCACGAAACTGTTCAGCAGAACAAGCTCAAGAACTAGCTAATGAAATTAGAGCAGAAGTCGTTAAGGTTAAAATATCACCAGAAGCCAGACTTCCAGCATCTATTAGTACAGGAGTAGTTTCGGTCGTTGAGTTCATAGATAAGTATCTTAATTTTGAAAAAGAAGTTAGTCTGCCAAACACAGAAGAATTTCACAAAAGATATTATCACTTTCTTGATGGAATAGCTGATTTCAAAGCAGAGTATACTAAAGCAGTGGAGAGGATAGATTTACTATGTAAATTGTACATAGGTAAACAATCTGGAGAAGGATTTGGAGGAAATGCAGTAACTGATGAAGATTTTCACAAGTACAAATTCCATGCAGCCAGGGGAGCTTTTGGTATTGATGATTCAACTTTGGATGATTTGTCCCGAGAGACGAATGAGGAAATGAAAAAACAAAAAACGGCTTTATGGGTAAAGTCTATATTAAGAAAAAGGAATCAAACAGCTTATAAAAGAGAACATAGACGGTTGGATATATTTATTTTGGAAGTAAAGAGAAATTTGATCGCCCAGTTATAATTATGCCAGACTTTGTACACTTGCATACTCATTCCGAATTTTCGTTGTTGGATGGTTTGTGTCGGATGGAGGATCTGGTGGCGCGGACCAAAGCCCTGGGGATGAATACACTCGCCCTCACCGATCACGGAGCGATGTACGGGTCAATCAAATTTTATCAACAGGCCCTGGTCGCAGGCATCAAGCCGATCATTGGCGTCGAGATTTATGTGGCGGCCAGATCCCGCTTTGATAAACAACCGGATTTGGACCGCGACCAATATCATTTGGTGTTATTGGCCCAAAATACAGTCGGTTATAAGAACTTACTCAAACTCGTGACACTTGCTCATCTTGAAGGTTATTATTACAAACCGCGAATCGATCTGGAACTGCTGCGGCAACACTGCCAGGGACTCATTTGTCTGTCTGCGTGTTTGGCCGGTGAGGTGCCCTCACTCCTTCTAGCCGGTCAGGACGTCCGGGCCGAAGCCAAGGCCAAACAATATCTGGAAATTTTTGGTCAAGACCATTATTTCCTTGAATTACAAATGCATCCCAATATCAAAGAGCTAGCAACCGTCAATGAAAAGTTGGTGCAACTTTCCCGAAAACTTGGGATTCCACTGGTGGCGACCAACGACGTACATTATATCGAAAAGGAAGATGCCGAAGCCCATGAAGTCTTGTTGTGTGTGCAAACCCAACACACGATGCTTGAGAAAAACCGGCCGCTGTCACTGGCTGCTTCCCCTGATTTTTATTTGCGTTCTCCGGAAGAAATGACCGGTTTATTTATTCAATACCCGGATGCAGTAGCCAATACCAGAAAAATTGCCGACATGTGTGAGTTGACGATTCCCTTGGGCAAATGGATTTTGCCTCCCTTTATCGTTCCTGCTAGTGACACGCCAGAAACCCATATAAAAAAAATGGTTTATCAGGGAGCGCAAAATTTTTACGGTCACCCTTTGCCAGCGCATGTAGTTGAACGCATTGATTATGAACTTTCAATCATCGGCAAAAAGGGTTATGCCACATATTTTTTGATTGTGGCGGATTTTGTCAACTGGGCCAAAAAACAAGGTATTCTGGTGGGTCCCGGAAGAGGATCAGCCGCTGGGTCGGTGGTCTCTTTTATTTTGGGCATCACCGGTTTGGATCCGTTTTATTTCAGTTTACCTTTTGAACGGTTTTTAAACCCCGAGCGGCCGTCCCCGCCGGATATCGATTTGGATTTTGCCGATGACCGACGGGATGAAGTGATTGCTTATGTGACCCAAAAATATGGTAGTGATAAGGTCGCCCAGATCATCACCTTTGGAACCATGGAGGCCAGGGCTGCCGTGCGTGATGTGGGACGGGCATTGGGTATGCCCTATGCCCAACCCGATCGGATTGCGAAACTGATTCCCATCGGTGCCCAAGGTTTTGCGATGACTATAGCCAAAGCGCTTGAGATATCTCCGGATTTGCGGGTAGCTTACCAAACTGAAGCCGAGACCAAGAGACTTTTGGATTTGGCGCGCCGACTTGAGGGAGTGTCCAGACACGCCTCGGTGCATGCCGCCGGAGTGGTGATTGCTGACAAACCTTTGGTAGAATACACGCCATTACAAAAAGAGACCAAGGGCGAAAAGATCGTCACCCAGTATGATATGTATACGGTGGGCGAAGACGGAATCGGGCTACTGAAAATGGATTTCTTGGGACTTAGAAATTTAACTATTATTAATCAGACATTGAAATTTATCAAAGAACAACACAAAGAAACTATCGACATCCAAAAAATCCCGCTCAACGACAAATCTACTTTTGAACTTCTGGCCAAAGGTGAAACTACCGGTATCTTTCAGCTCGAGTCTGCCGGCATGCGCCGTTACATCAAAGAACTCAAACCGACGACGATATTTGACATGATGGCGATGGTGGCTTTATATAGACCTGGCCCCATGCAAGTGATTCCTGAATTTATCGCCCGTAAACACGATCCCAAAAAAATCAGTTATATCCATCCGAGATTGGAAAATGTCTTGAAGCAATCATATGGCTTGATTTGTTACCAGGATGATGTTTTGCTCACAGCTATCACTCTAGCCGGTTATTCCTGGGGTGATGCGGATAAACTGCGCAAAGCTGTCGGGAAAAAAATTCCGGCCGAGATGAAAAAACAACAGGAAAAGTTTATCGCCGGCTGTCGTAAAAATGGGATTACCGCCGAATTGGCGGCCGAAATTTTTCACCTAATTGAGCCTTTCGCCGGATATGGGTTTAATAAAGCTCACGCCGCAAGCTACGCGATGATTGCTTATCAGACAGCATATCTTAAGACCCGGTATCCGGTCGAATTTATGACGGCGGTCTTGACAGCCGAATCACGCTCCGCCACCGGTCCGGCGCGGGAAGAAAAAGTGGGTCTTTTGGTAGGCGAATGTAAACGGATGGGGATC
The DNA here is from genome assembly GCA_000995415.1 of Candidatus Gottesmanbacteria bacterium GW2011_GWC1_43_10. GTDB lineage: Bacteria > Patescibacteriota > Microgenomatia > UBA10105 > UBA10105 > UBA10105. The sequence continues at coordinate 23,556 of LCEX01000006.1, read as the reverse complement.
CAACTCTTGGGTCCGGATATCAACCGGGCGCATGTCGAATTTACGATTGAAAAAGACACCCGTCATACTCCCTGCATCCGCTTTGGTTTGTCCGCCATCAAAAATGTCGGCACAGCTGCGATCGAAACCATTTTAATAGCCAGAAGAAGCGACGGCGATTTTGAATCTATCCGAGATTTCGTGTATCGAGTGGATTTGTCCAAGGTTAACAAAAAAACCTTGGAAAGTTTGATTAAAGCCGGGGCGTTTGATCAGTTCGGTTCTCGGGCAGGTCTCCTCACCGGGATCTCTCAAATTGTCGAAGAAGTCCAAAAAGATAAAAAACACTCACAAAGTGGCCAAATCGGTTTATTTGAAACAGACACCGGTCGGCGTCACGATACTAAACTTCCGGAAACGGAAGAATTCACCAAATCCGAACTTTTGCGTTTTGAAAAAGATATGTTTGGTTTTTATTTCACCGAGCATCCCCTGACCCCGATTTTTAGTCAAATTTCCCAAAAGGTGAGTCACCAGATCGCAGATTTGACCTCTGCTGATGTCGGAGCGACCGTAGTCATCGGTGGGATTGTTTCGCAAATAAAAAAAATTATCACCAAAAGCTCTGGTCAGGAAATGGCTTTCATCCGTCTGTCGGACCTAAGTGGAGTGATTGAGGTCGTAGTTTTTCCCCGGACTTTTGCTTTAGTCAAAAATCTACTCATTCCCGATACAGCTATTTTAGTCAAAGCCAGAGTTGATGAAAAGGATGACCGGTTGACCCTAATTGCCAATGACATCTTTACTTTGCAAGTAAATTGACTTCAAACCCCAAATATTTTATACTATTTATTAGTTGATTAGTATCATTGGCGGATCAGAAAAGAAGGCGTTATACCTCGCGTAATTCTATTACAAAGGGTATAAAATGAAGACACAGGTCAAAAAGAAAATTCTCAAGCTTGAAGGTGCAACTGGATACGAGTTCGCCGAGATGGAGGAACCAAAAAAAAAGGGGTCCCCATCCGGAGTTTTCATCCAGGCCACAGAAATAGGATTTTCTATCGCACTTCCGATCACTGCGGGAGCTCTTTTTGGGTTGTGGCTGGATAATAAGTTTAAGAGTCATCCCAAACTTACGCTTTCATTTTTGTTTGTGGGGATTTTGGTAGCGTTTGGGAATTTATTTATGACAGTCAAACAATTTTCGCAAAAAGGAAAATAAACAGATGGGACAACCACACATATCACTCGCGGCTGAAAAAATCACATCCATTGCCGGCTGGCCGGTCACCAATTCGATACTGACGACTTGGTTAGTGATGGCACTACTTACAGTATTTGCTCTTTTAGTTTCTCGCCGAATTTCTTTGGTTCCGACCAACTTACAACAAATTGCCGAAATTGTGATTGAAGGCATCCACAAACTATTTACGAGCGTCGTTGGTGAAGCAAAAATTGCAACTTTTTTTCCGCTTTTGGCCACTTTGTTTTTATTCATTATTATAGCTAACTGGTCAGGTTTGTTGCCGGGAGTCGGAAGTGTGGGGTTATTTAAAACCGAGAAGGAAGTAGAAATTGTGGAGAAAGAGATAACGACTACAGAGTCTTTGGAAAGTAGTGCTAAAAAAGAAGAATTTATCCCCCTATTTCGCGGACCAACTGCAGATTTAAATACGACTTTGGCGATGGCTTTAATCGCCTTTTTTTCGCTCCATTATTACGGTTTTTCCGATTTGGGTTTGGGTTATTTTAAACGCTATTTTAACTTAAGTAATCCGATCATGTTTTTTGTGGGGATTTTGGAAATCATTTCCGATTTGTCAAAAATCATTTCCTTCGCTTTCCGGTTATTTGGGAATATTTTTGCGGGCGAGGTTTTGCTTACAGTAATTGCCTTTTTGATGCCGGTGGTTGCACCATTACCCTTTCTTGGGTTAGAATTGTTTGTTGGTTTCATCCAGGCGCTGGTTTTTTCGATGTTGACAGCCGTATTTTTGAACATGGCGACGATGAGTCACGGACACGAATGATGAATTGATAATTGTGAATTGATAATTTTGAAGCATTTTTAATTATCAATTATTCATTATCAATTAAATGTGAGGAGGTGGTTTTAGTATATGGATCCAAAAGTAATAATGACAGGTTTAACTATCGCGATTGGCGGCGCAGCTCCGGCTATAGCTATCGGTATGATCACCGCCAAAGCTGTCGAGGCGATGGGACGCAATCCTGAAGCCGCAAGTGATATCCGGACAGCGATGATTTTGGGCGCAGCTTTTGCAGAAGCTATCGCTATTTATGCTTTAGTTATAGCACTCATTTTGAAATTTACCTAAAAATTGATGCCAATATACAAATGCATGCAATTGATACGAATAATAATCATTTCGTATATATAAGCAGCATTAGTATCAATCAGTACATGAGCATCAGATTTATTTGTATATGGAAAAACTAGGGGTTGAACTACCATTGTTGCTGACGCAGATCGTCAACTTTACGATCATGTTGATCGTGTTGACCAAGTTTCTGTACAAGCCTATTTTAAAAGCCCTCAAAGACCGGAAACGGCAAATTGAAGCAGGCCTACAAATGGGCGAAAAAGCTAAACAGGAAGAAGAGAAGCTGGATCTGAAAAAACAAGAAGTATTGCGTGAGGCCCGTGAAGAAACCAAAGTTGTTTTGGAAAACGCCAAAAAAGACGCCATGCGACTGCATGAGGAAATCATTGAAAAGGGCAAACGGGAAGTCGCGGAAATGAAGCGTAAGTTGGTACAGGAACTTGAGGGTAGGCAGCGCGAAATGGAGGCAGATATCAAAAATCGCACCGTCGAAATCTCAGCCCAAATGGTGAAACGACTTTTGGGAGAAGTACTAACTACCGCAGATCAACATAAATTGGTCGAGAAACAACTAGAGAAAATCGCCCGTACACATGAAAAAAAATCCTAACCAACTAAACGAAGCTTTGCGGATCATCAACAGTGAAAGAGGACAAGTATTTGCAGGCGAACTGGAACAGACGATAAGTGAAGCTTTGATCAAGGTCAAAGGTGAACATGAAGCCGATGTAGAAAGTGCTGAGGCTTTACTTGATGCTGACAAACAACACTTGGAAACTGTACTGAATCGGATTTTAGCTCGGCGAATCACTTATCAATATCGGGTAAAAGGAGAATTGTTGGGAGGATTTAGAATTCAAGTAGGGGATTGGAAATTGGATGCCACTTTGGTTCATCAACTAGACACAATGATCAAATTTCTAAGGAGTTAAATCCATGGATGACGGAAAACAATTGGCCAAAGAAATATTACAAAAACTGGCTGCTTATACGCCAAAAGTAGAAGCGGAACTTACAGGTAAAGTGACCAAAATCGCTGATGGGGTAGCCAAAGTTTCTGGGCTTTACGGAGTCGCCTACCTGGAAATGGTGGAATTTCCACGCGGCATTTATGGAGTGGCGATAAATTTGGAGGAAGAAGAAGTCGGAGTGATCGTTTTGGGTGAATACTTAAGTATCAAAGAAGGCGACGAAGTCAAAAATACCGGTAAATTACTTTCGATACCGGTAGGAGAGACGTTAGTCGGCCGAGTGATCGATCCCCTGGGTAATCCGCTCGACGGTAAAGGAGAGATTCGTACCAAAACATCCTATCCTGTCGAAAAAGTCGCTCCGGGTGTGACGATGCGGCAACCGGTAAATACGCCGTTAGCCACAGGTATAAAACCGATTGATGCGATGATTCCCATTGGTCGCGGACAGCGGGAACTGATCATTGGAGATAGAGGTACAGGCAAAACTCAAATTGCCCTTGATACGATCATTAATCAAAAAGATGAGGGTATGATTTGTATTTATGTGGCTATCGGTCAAAAAGCCTCTCGTGTGGCTCAGGTGATTGCGGCTTTGGAAAAACATAAGGCGCTTGATCATACCATCGTAGTCGCGGCCAACGCCGCCGACCCGGCCGCTTTCCAATACTTGGCTCCATACGCCGGCTGCGCTATAGGCGAGTATTTCATGGACAAGGGTAAAGACGCTTTAGTGATTTATGATGATTTGTCCAAACACGCCTGGAGCTATCGGCAAATTTCCCTCATCTTAAAACGTCCTTCTGGTCGGGAAGCCTATCCGGGAGACGTATTTTATCTTCATTCTCGTTTGTTGGAACGTGCCTGTCGTTTGAGCGAAAAATACGGCGGTGGATCACTCACCGCGTTACCTTTTATCGAAACTTTAGCCGGTGATTTATCAGCTTATATTCCGACAAATGTGATTTCTATCACCGATGGGCAACTGTTTTTGGAACCGGATTTGTTTTATGCTGGCATCCGGCCAGCAATTTCTGTTGGAGCTTCAGTTTCCCGTGTCGGAGGTACTGCGCAAATCAAAGCCATGAAACAAGTCGCTGGTAAATTGAGATTGGATTTAGCCCAGTATCGAGAACTGGCCGCGTTTGCCCAGTTTGCTTCAGACTTGGATCCGGTCACCAAAGCTCAAATCGAACGGGGTGCGCGGATGACAGAACTTCTAAAGCAACCCCCCTTTAGTCCTTTGCCGGTTGAACTCCAAGTCGCACTTATTTGGTCTGGCGTTAACGGTTACTTAGATGATGTGGATAGACATGATGTTCCTCAATTTGAAAAAGATTTGACTGAATATTTATCCCTCCATGGACGCAAAACGCTCAAATTGATCAAGGAAGAAAAGAAATTGACGGAAGAAGTCGAAAACCAACTCAAAAAACTGCTGACTGATTTTAAATCCGGAAGGAAAAAGACCTAACATGGCAAATTTACGTTTGATCAAACGCCGCATCAAATCGGCCCAAAATATTTCACAAATTACCCGAGCGATGCAGATGGTCGCTGCTTCCAAGATGAAAAAAGCCCAGGGGTTGGCTGTCTCTGGCCGTCCTTATGCTGAAAAAATCGCCGAAATGGTGACGAAATTTGTGGCACGAATTGATCCGGAACAACACCCCCTACTTAAAGAAAACACAAATGGTAAGGACTTGGTGATTTTGATCACGACCAACAAAGGCTTGTGTGGTGGTTTAAACACCAATTTACTTCGCTCTTTGCAGAAATGGTTTAAGGAGACGGAACTAGCTAGTTTTCAATATGTGACTTTGGGAAAACGGGGCGAGACTTACCTGGTTAGAGGTAAACGAGCACTTCTGGCTGATTTTTCAGAGAAAATTCCCTTTAGTCAAAATATTCCGGCTCTGACCACTTTGATTACCGACGGATACATTAAGGGCGAATTTAAGCGGGTAGAGATCGTTTATAATAATTTTCTCTCTGCGCTGCGGCAGGAACCGACTCACAAACAACTGTTGCCGATAAAAGGACTATTTATTCCTGCCGGACAAACTGTCGAAAAACCGGAAATCACCCCGTTGGAGTTTTTGGTGGAACCGGATGTAGAATCGATTCTTGACCCGCTACTATTTCATTACTTGGAAAATCAAGTGCGGGATGCGGTATTGCAAGCGGAAGCCTCAGAACATAGCGCCCGCATGATGGCTATGAAAAATGCTACTGACAACGCTCGGGAATTTATTGAACTTTTGACTTTAGAATATTATCGAGCCAGACAAGAAAAAATCACCTACGAAATTTCCGATATGGTGACTGCAAGACTAGCAGTAAGTTAACTAAACTATGAAAACAGAAAACATTGGTAGAATAGTCCAAATTGTTGGTCCGGTGGTTGATGTGGTTTTCAAAGACAAGCCGCCGGCTCTAAATTCAGCTCTATCTGTAACCAGTGATTATGTTTCCGGAGGCGTTTTGATACTCGAAGTAGCAGCTCATTTGGGTGGTAATAAGGTGCGGGCTGTGGCCATGGGGCCAACTGATGGTTTGACACGCGGCAAAGAGGTCACTGATACGGGTGAAAATATCCAGGTGCCGGTAGGTAAAGAGATTTTGGGTAGGATGTTTAATGTAATCGGACAACCGATTGACAATAAAGGCAAACCCAAAACCAATAAGCTGTATCCGATACACCGTCCAGCACCAAAACTAAAAGATCAAGAAGTCAAAGCCGAGATTTTTGAAACCGGGCTGAAAGTCATAGATCTGATTGCCCCATTTATTAAAGGGGGCAAAGTGGCAGTTTTTGGTGGAGCCGGAGTAGGAAAAACCGTGTTGATTCAGGAGTTGATTCGTAATGTGGCTACAGTTCATGGTGGGGTATCGGTATTTGTAGGGGTAGGAGAGCGCAGTCGTGAAGGTAATGACCTGTGGTTGGAAATGAAAGAAACCGGTGTGATCAATAAAACGGCGTTGGTGTTTGGACAAATGAATGAGCCGCCGGGGGCGAGGTTGCGGGTCGCACTTTCGGGCCTCACCATGGCCGAATATTTTCGGGATGAAGAAAATCAAGACGTGCTTTTGTTTATCGACAACATTTTCCGCTTTGCTCAAGCAGGGAGTGAGGTCTCGGCTCTCTTAGGTCGAATACCATCAGCTGTTGGATATCAGCCGACACTAGCATCTGAAATGGGAGCTTTGCAAGAAAGAATTACGTCAACGAAAAAAGGTTCCATCACATCAGTTCAAGCAGTTTATGTACCAGCAGATGATTATACCGATCCGGCTCCAGTTGCTACATTTGCCCATTTGGACGCGAGTATCGCTTTGGAACGGGCCATTGCCGATCAAGGTTTATATCCGGCCGTTGATCCTTTGTCTTCAAATTCACGCGCTTTGACTCCAGAAACCGTGGGTAAGGAACATTATGAGGTAGCTAGAGGTGTGCAGAAGGTGCTGCAGCGCTATAAAGAATTGCAAGACATTATTGCGATTTTAGGTATGGAAGAACTTTCCGATGAAGATAAATTGACTGTGTCACGCGCCCGCAAAATTCAGAAGTTTTTTTCACAGCCGATGTTTGTGGCTGAACCATTCACTGCTAAGGCGGGAAAATATGTACCGCGGGAAGAAACTGTTCGGGGTTTTAAGGAAATCCTTGATGGAAAACACGATGAAAAATCGGAACAAGCTTTTTACATGGTGGGAACCATAGACGAAGTAAAATAATTTCCAAATTGAAAATTATGACTTTTCCTTTAGAAATTGTCACTCCCGAACGGATCGCCTTTACTGATCAGGTAGAGATGGTCGTCGTGCCGACAAAGGTCGGGAACATTGGGATTTTGCCCAGACACATATCTTTATTTGCACAACTCACCGAAGGTATCTTAAAAATCAAAAAACACCAAGAGGAATACTATCTTTCTATAGGCGGTGGTTTCATTGAAGTCGCTAAGGATAAAACCATTGTACTTGTCACCAGAGCAGTCAAATCGACTGAACTCAACGAACAAGATATCCTAAAGGCGAAACAAGCAGCCGAAGTCGCACTTAAACAAAAACCTATGGGTGCGGCTCTTACCACTTATAAAACATTATACCGGCAATCACTCATTGATCTGAAACTTTTACGCCGCAGAAAACAGCGCATTCATTAGACCCCAATTTTAGCTTCAAATATCTCAATGCATAGAATGATATCTATATATTTTAGGCTTGACTTCTCAACCCGAACTGACTAAAGTAGGGTAACCGGATCAAATCGTGTCAAATCATTTCAACAAGTTACGGAACAAGAAAAGGAGGTTTTTATGAAAGTTCGCGAATTGATGAATAAACAAGTGATTACTGGTTCCCCGAATACGGCTCTTCCCGAGATCTGGAAGCTTATTTTCAAAAAACATATTCATGGTTTACCCATAGTTGACAAACAAGGCAAATTATTAGGTATCGTATCCGAAGAAGATCTATTGACCAAGCTATTCCCGGATTATGCCGATGTCATCCCCGACTTTGCCGCCGGAGAAGAAATAGATGAAGACCTGAAAGAAAAGTTTGATAAGCTCAAAAAATTGACCGCAGAAAAAGTCATGAACCGTCGTGTGGTATATACTTTACCTGAATCCAATATTATGCGGGCTCTCTCACGCATGATAGTGCGGAAAATCAGGCAATTACCGGTAGTAGATGAAGAAGGAAAATTGTTGGGGATGATCTCTAAAGGAGATATTTTTGATGGATTGTTCAAAAATAACGTCAAAAAGTTGATCCATCGGATCCGGCGAAAGAAATGATTATCTTGACATGAGCCTCATGGATATGATACATAATCTTCTCAATGCCCGAAATATGTGCAAGCGAAATGATCAAGTCAATTAAACTTTATTGCTATAAATTATCCAAGAGCCAGGGGCTCTTTTTTTATGCCAGGTATGACTAAGAAATACTTACATTTGGAGGACGGGACGGTTTTAGAAGGCGAGGCATTTGGAGCAAATAATGAGACACTGGGCGAGGTGGTATTTTCAACCGGTATGACCGGATACCCCGAAAGTCTCACCGATCCGTCATTTGCCGGACAAATTCTCACATTTACCTATCCTTTGCTCGGAAATTACGGCGTGCCCAAAGTTGTTTATCAGGACAAACACTTGCTGAAGAATTTTGAGTCGGAGCGGATTTGGGTCCAAGGAGTTGTAGTTGGTACACAAATTGAATACCCCTCCCACCACGCATCTTTTGCCACTTTTGACAACTGGTTGAAACAGCAAAAAATACCCGGCGTAACTGGGGTTGATACCCGGGCGTTGACGTTAAATTTACGCGAGAAAGGAGTAATGAAAGGGAAACTTACAAATTCCGGTCAGAAAATTTCCTGGAAAACCGTTGATACCCCTGGAACAATCAAAAAGGTAAGTCACAATCAAATTATTTCTTATTTGCCAAAAGGAAAACCTGCTCGGACAATTGCGCTTTTGGATTGTGGCGTAAAACACGGCATTATTCGCGCTCTACTTAGGCAACAGTACAAAGTGATTCGAGTACCATACGATTTTGACCCTTTAAAGTTAAGCGAACGAGTTGACGGCGTGGTTTGTTCCAACGGGCCGGGAGATCCCAAAGACTGGACGGAGACTGTGGCAATCATTCAAAATATTTTAAAAACTGATTTGCCTTTTGTGGGTATTTGTTTAGGACACCAACTTTTGGCCTTGGCCATCGGAGCTGATACTTATAAATTGCCTTACGGACACCGTGGACTCAATCAACCGTGTTTAGACATTTCCACAAATAAAGCTTATATCACGAGCCAAAACCACGGCTATGCAGTCAATAAAAAAACCTTACCACAAGATTTTAGCGAGTGGTTTGTGAACTTGAATGATGGTACCAATGAGGGGATTAAACATAAAAAAAAGCCGATTATGAGTATGCAGTTTCATCCCGAAGGCTGTCCCGGACCATTTGATACAGAGTGGGTGTTTGGGATGTTTGGGGAATTATAGCTAAAGTTTAAAGATGTCATTCCCGCGTAGGCGGGAATCTGTCCTAGACCTAAGAACAGATCCCCGGTCCCTCCAAAGGCGGGCAGGCAAGCCGGGGATGACAATAATATTATGAAAACAAATAAAGTTCTACTTCTCGGTTCTGGGGCTCTCAAAATTGGCGAGGCCGGAGAGTTCGATTATTCCGGAACTCAAGCCATCAAAGCGCTTAAAGAAGAAAAGATAGAAATTATTCTGGTTAATCCTAACGTTGCAACGATTCAGACCTCTGAAGGACTCGCTGACAAAATTTATTTTTTGCCGGTGACTCCCTTTTTTGTCGAAAAAATTATTAAAAAAGAAAAACCGGATGGCATTTTACTTTCGTTTGGTGGCCAAACTGCTTTAAATTGCGGTCTGGAATTATTTCACCGAGGGATTTTCAAAAAACACCAGGTGCAAGTTTTGGGAACACCGATTTCGGCAGTGATTGATACCGAAGACCGCAAACGGTTTACCCAAAGACTTATGAATATTGGCTTAAAAACCGCGCGTGGCAAAGCTGTTTCTACTGTAAAAAAAGGACTTGGGGTTGCCAAAAATTTGGGATTTCCAGTGATGGTACGAACCGGTTTTGCTTTGGGAGGAACCGGATCAGGTATTGCCCAAAACGTCAAACAACTGGAACAAATATTAACCAATGCTCTGGCCGCGAGTCCCCAAGCCATAGTTGAAGAATGTCTGACCGGTTGGAAAGAAGTGGAATATGAGGTGGTTCGGGACAAAAACGACAACTGTATCACTGTTTGCAACATGGAAAATTTTGATCCGGTAGGGATCCATACGGGAGAATCAATTGTGGTAGCGCCTTCGCAAACTCTCAATAATGAAGAATATTTCGCACTTCGCCAAGTAGCAATTGATACTATCCGCGAATTTAAAATCGTCGGCGAATGCAACATCCAATTTGCCTTAAACCCCAAAAAATTTGATTACCGGATTATTGAAGTCAATGCCAGGCTTTCTCGGTCTTCTGCTCTGGCTTCCAAAGCTACGGGTTATCCTTTGGCTTATGTAGCTGCAAAACTAGCGTTAGGCAAAACACTTCCGGAGCTTAAGAATTTAGTTACAGGTAAAACCAGTGCCTTTTTTGAGCCGGCATTGGATTATATTGTCGTTAAACTCCCGCGCTGGGATTTAGATAAACTGGTAGCAGTTGAGGAAAGTATTGGTAGTGAAATGAAAAGTGTCGGCGAAGTCATGAGTATTGCTCGTACTTTTCCCGAAGCGATCCAAAAAGCAACGCGCATGTTAAATGATGGATACAAGGGTGTTATTGACGTTAGCCACAATCATAATTCCCAAAAAGAATTACTCGAAAAACTAAGGCAACCCACACCGCTTCGCTTATTTACCATTTGTAGCGCACTCTATAAAAAAGTTCCGGTTAAAACTATTGCAAAACTCACCGGAATTGATGCTTGGTTTATTGAACAACTTAAACAAATAGTGCAATTGTTTGATCAATTGAACCGCAAACCAATAACTTACGAGCTTTTAAAAACAGCTAAAGAAATGGGTTTTTCCGATAGCCAAATTGCAGATATTTACAAACTTAAAGAAGCAACAATCAGAAACAAACGACTAAAATGGGGAATTACTCCCAAAGTTAAACGCATTGATACTATGGCCGGAGAGTTTCCGGCGGCTACCAACTATCTATATATGACATATAACGCAAGTGAAAGTGATCACCTGCCAAATAGTACCATTCCTTCCGGTTTTCATATCATTCCCGCCAATTCCCTTGTCATTCCCGCGAAAGCGGGAATCTATTTAAATAATTCTCTAAACAAATCAGGAAAGGCGGATTCTGGACAAGCCAGAATGACAAAGAATAATAAAAACAATAAAGTCGCTGTCATAGGTAGTGGTCCATATGCGATCGGTACTTCTGTGGAATTTGATTGGTGTGCGGTCAACACAGTCACGACACTACGCCAACGAGGAATTACCACGATCATGATCAACTGCAATCCGGAAACCGTGTCCACGGACTATGATTATTCAGACTATTTGTATTTTGAGGAATTGACACTCGAGCGGATGTTGGATATTTATGACCTTGAACAAGCCCCATTTATCGTTTCCGTCGGCGGCCAAATTCCCAATAACTTAGCTCCCAAACTAAAGCAGCGGCGAATTCCCATACTAGGAACCCAACCAGAGCAAATTCATTTAGCAGAACACCGCAAATCTTTTAGTGAAATTCTTGATAAGTTGAGTATCAAGCAACCGGCTTGGGCCAAAGTTGGAACTGTTTCTCAGGCGCTCCGGGCAGCGGCTATGATTGGATATCCGATTCTGGTCCGACCCTCATTTGTGCTTTCGGGAAAGGCGATGAATCTGATTTATTCGGAACAAGAATTCAAAGATTACTTAAACGTTTGTCGTTTGGACTTAAAAGAATATCCGCTGGTCATGTCAAAATTTTTGGCAGCTGCGGTAGAAGTAGATTTTGACGCAGTTGCCCAAAACGGGCAGGTTATGATATTTGCCATTAGTGAACATGTCGAACATGGAGGAGTGCACTCGGGAGATGCGACACTCATGTTGCCGGCTGTCAAAATCAACGCCCATTTGACTCAAGCTGTTTCAGATACGGCAGCTAAGATTATCAAAGAACTAAAAGTAAACGGGCCGGTAAACGTCCAATTTTTGATTTACAAAGAAGAACTTTTTGTGATCGAATGTAATTTACGCGCATCCCGCAGTTTCCCTTTTGTGAGTAAAATAACGAGACACAACTTTATCAGTCTTGCCACCGAAATTGCGATTGGCAAACAAGTTACTCCGATTAAACCCTCACCAAAAACACCCCAAGCCGTGAAAGTGGCGCAGTTTTCGTTTCGCAAACTTCGGGGAGCTGATCCGGTACTTCGAGTGGAAATGAGTTCGACAGGTGAGGTCGTGGGATTTGGTCGCGATGCCTACGAAGCTTTTTTATTGGGAGAGTTATCCACTGGTAAAAAGTATCCTACACAAAAGTCGGTTTTTTTAAGTCTGGGAGGTATGAGGTCAAAGTTAGCCTTTTTGGAAAGTGTCCGTGAACTTGTATTTATAAAATATAAACTTTATGCAACCAGCGGCACAGCCCTCTTTTTGAAAGAAAATGGGATTGAAACTATCCGGGTCGGAAAAATATATGAAGGCATTCGTCCGACTGCGATTGATTTACTGATTAAGAAACTGATTGATTTTGCGATTGTGGTTCCGGAAACGACAAGCGATACACAGAAAAATATTGTGACAAAATCGTATTCTGACGGATACCAAATGCGTCGCCTGGCAATTGATTTAGGAGTGGCACTTTTCACAAATATTGAAAGTGCGCGGTTTTTCATACGGGCTATCAGCAAATACAAATTAGAAGACTTATCAATAAAGTCGTGGAGTGAATGGATAAATTAATTACAAAAATTAAACCCCACCCTTCCTCCCCTTTTATAAAGGGGAGGTGAGGAGGGGTTAAGGGAGGGAATCCAAAATGAAAAATACACTTTATGGTAAAGACATACTTAGCGCTGGGCAGTTTGACAAAAAAACGCTTGAACTGATTTTAACCACCGCCCAAAAAATGAAACAAATGGTCAAAACAAAAGGCGGCAGTCAAATATTAAGAGGCAAAGTTATGACTGCGTTGTTTTATGAGCCATCGAGTCGTACGTTTGGTTCATTTGTAGCTTCAATGCAGCGGTTGGGCGGCGGATTTATTCCGCTTCAGGGAGTCACTTATTCATCAGTTTCCAAAGGCGAATCTTTACCAGATACAGTCCGGACTTTTGCCAGTTATTCAGATGTTATTGTTATTCGGCATCCGGAGGTAGGTTCGGCTAGAATGGCAGCAGATTTTACGGAAAAACCGGTGATCAATGCTGGAGATGGCGTGGGTGAGCATCCGACACAGGCTCTATTGGATTTATTTACGATCACATCGCATTTTAAAAAGCTGAAGAACCTGACTGTGACGTTAGCTGGAGACTTACTAAATGGCCGGACCATCCATTCCTTATGTAAATTATTATCTTTGTATGCGCCCATCAGATTAAACTTTGTTTCACCAGACATTTTGCGACTCCCAAATGAACTTATGGACCTCCTCAAAGAGCGCAAAGTAGAAGTGCATGAATATCAAAAATTGGTTGAATTACTTCCTACCACAGATGTGTTGTATGTGACCCGGGTGCAAAAAGAACGTTTCACTGATTTAAATATTTATGAAAAACTAAAACACTACTATGTGATTACGCCAGAGGTGATGAAAAAACTCAAAAAATCGGCAATTTTGATGCACCCATTTCCGCGAGTTGGAGAAATTACGATTGATGTTGATCTTGATCCGCGCGCCCTATACGTGCGCGAACAAATGGCCAACGGGATGTATATTCGGATGGCCCTGCTATCATTGATTTTAAAAAAGTAATTAGACATTAATAACAAAAGGCGTCATCCCCGCGAAGGCGGGGATCCATTTAAATAGATTCCCGTTTTCACGGGAATGACAATTTGTAATAATTATGTCCTTAATTCATTTTCCCGGACTGATCGACGTTCACGTGCATCTTCGTGATCCCGGAGCAACTCATAAAGAGGATTTCGCAACCGGATCGATAGCTGCACTTGCTGGAGGATTTACCTATATTCTTGATATGCCCAATAATCCTACGCCTACAATAACTCTTGATCGGCTGGAAGAAAAAATTTTATTATCCAAACAAAAAGCCAAGTGCGATATCGGATTTCATTTCGGAACTGATGGAAATAATACTGACACGTTTGCTGAAGCAGCAAAAAACCCTCATGTTTTTGGATTGAAAATTTATTGTAACCATACGACCGGTACTTTGCTCATTGAGGATAAAGAAAAACTGGATAACATTTTTTCAGCTTGGAATTTTGAAAAACCTATTTTAGTTCATGCAGAGCAAATGCAACTTGAGCACACCATTTTTTTAGCGGAAAAATACAAGAGACGATTACATGTTTGTCATATTGCACTTGCATCAGAAGTTGAAATGGTACAAAAGGCAAAAGAAAAAGGATTATCTATTTCTGCGGGAGTCACTCCACATCATTTATTTTTAACAGTTGAAGATACAAAAACCCCACCTAACCTCCCCTTTGTTAAAGGGGAGGAAAGGAGGGGTTCGTTTATGACTATGAAACCGCTTTTGGGAAATCAACAAGATCAAGATGCTTTATGGAAAGGCTTATTGGATGGAACGATTGATCTCGTTGAATCTGATCACGCACCTCATACACTTCAAGAAAAATCTGGGGAAAAACCAATGTTTGGAGTTCCTGAGTTAGAAACCACACTAGGATTACTTCTTAAGTCAGTTCATAATAAAAAAATAGCCCTTGAACAAGTAAAACAATTTCTCTATGATCGACCAAAGAATATTTTTCATATTCCGGATCAAAAAGATACCTACATCGAATTTGAGCCGGAAAAACCTTATATTTTGAAAAAAGAAAATTTAAAAACCAAATGCGGTTGGTCACCATTTGAGAATTGGGAATTGTATGGTAAAGTAGAGAAAGTTACTTTTTCAACAATATCTTATACGACAGAAAACAATAATATTAGTGAGACAATAATTAAAAGAAGAAAAACTAAATTAAATGTTTCTTGACTATGGAAAAAAATACTGCATATAATAAATTTATTGGAAGCATAGAGATGAAAAGAAATAGCAATCAAATTCATCTTTTCTTAAAGAGTATTATTCTTACCTAACCGCGTCAGCGGTTTTTTTATATGTTTTTAAAACAGAGGATATTAAATTTGAGTAAATTATCATGAAAACTTTGCAAACTAAATTTTGTAACGTTACATTCCCTTCTCCGCTAATTTCTGTCTCAGGAATTGTAACTAGTCCTCAAGCCAACGCTGTTTTAGCGAAAGAAAAAGGGATCGGTGCGATTACTTGGAAATCTGTTAGCCTTCGTGAGCGAAAGAGTCATCCCGTTCCTGTAGTAGTTCCCTATTCGAGTGGATATATCAATTCTGTTGGACTCCAAAATCCGGGATTAGAACAGGCTGCTAAAGACATTTTACATATCAAAAAGCAAATTAGAGTTCCTCTCATCATATCAATTGTTGCTTTTCAAATATCAGAATTTTATCCGCTTGCTTTAGGGGTGGCAAAAACAAGACCAGATTTCATCGAAATAAATTTATCTTGTCCAAACGTAGACGATGAAGCTGGAAAACCATTTGGCACTGATTTACTTATGACTACATTGGCTATTCAGGAAGTCAAACGGGCTGCAGGAGACATTCCAGTGATTGCGAAACTTACTCCAAATGTGGTCGATATTACGGAGTTTGCTAGAGCAGCAGAGGAAGCTGGTGCTGATGCCATATCTGCTATCAATACAAGTGGACCTGGATTGCTTATCGACGTAAGTAAACGAAAACCAAAATTAGGACATAAGATAGGGGGAATTTCGGGAAAAGCGATCAAACCACTAGCTCTTCGCTGTGTATATGAAATCGCTAAAACGGTGAATATACCAATCATTGGAATTGGTGGAGTGAGTACGGGTGAAGATGCTATTGAAATGATTATGGTTGGTGCTACACTTGTGGGTGTGGGATCAGCTATTTTTGGAGTAGGAAACAGCATATTCCCTAAAATAGCGCAGCAAATGCAGGATATAATGGAAAAACATCATATTCGAGATTTAAAATCAATCAAAAAATGCATTGATTAAACTATATGGAGATTACAAATTTAGTACGCGAAATCGTCCGAGTTACCAAAAAAATAAAACAACCAGATCTAGTAAGTTTTGTTGATCAGGTTCAGAAAGCACAAAAAGTCTACGTAACAGGTGAAGGTCGCTCTGGTTTGGTGGCTAAGTCATTTGCGGTTCGTTTAGCTAGATTGGGTAAAATGGTATATGTAGTTGGTGAGACAGTTACTCCTCCGATTGCGCCTAATGATTTGTTGATTGCAGTATCGGGTTCAGGCGAGACTAAAACGGTTGTAGAAACTGTGAAAATATGCCGCGTGATGCGTGGGAATGTGATTAGTCTTACTGCAACTGAGAAATCTTCCATTACAAGAATATCTCACTTTTCTGTAGTAATCCAGGCTCATTTGCCAAAGCGGCTAGGACATATTTATCACTTGCGAGAGTTAATAGGAGTTCCTGAACGTCCGCCGGTTGCTTCAATTTTCGAATTAGCTTCTCTCATCTTTCTTGAAGCAGCGGCTTTTAAGTTGGAGGCCATATGGCAAAGAAATAATCGGGATAAGCGTTTGCTTCCATCTTGACTAGGGATTAAATTGCGGCCACGTCGTAGATACTAATGCTGGATCTACCTTTGCCATCCGACGTTTCATAGGATCAGAGTAAAATTGTTGTCCAACTTCATCGGCAAAAAGTTTACCTAGATAAGTTAAATCTACTGATTCAGTATGGACATCCACGAGTTTAAGTCTAACCAGGCGTTCCCATATAGGTTCAAAAGCTATTACTACATCTTGTCCATACGTCTGTTGAAAAATATCTCGATCTATTCCCATTTTTATACCTAACATGACCGTGCGTCTTTGTGGTTCATCACCAGTTAGATATTCTCCTCTCCATAGTAACAGTTCAGACTTCCGCTATTATTTTGTCATTGCGAGCGTAGCGAAGCAATCTCATGAGATTGCCGCGGCTACTTCGTAGCCTCGCGATGACGATTTTCTATCGGAAATCTGAACAATTACTCTCCATATAGGAAGTTGACGTTTAGCCAAGTTGGCCTGGTATCGGTTGATGTCATTAATATTATAAAAATAAAGAAATAAACGGTTAAATTTTACCCTTGGAGGAACTTAGGTTTTAGGAGCGCATGTTTCGCAATAATAGAGAGATCCTTGGGGTTCGAATAAATGGTTATAGATAGCATACTTATATTTTGCTGGGTGGCCACAGGTTCTACAGTTTACTAAGTTTCCATCAAAGATATATCCTTCAATATTCCAATAAATTTTTATTGGAAATTTATTGCCATAAGTACTGGTTTCATATATTTCTTTAATAAATTGTTCTCTGGTAACCATGTGATTTATACAAATATGTGATACTTTACAAAAAATCAAGAGTACGAAAAGCTCATTTTTATTGAGTAATATTTACCTGCCCAATTTTTGGAGCATACAGAATATACCACATAGCTGAACAGACTGACAATTGGCCTTTAATGAATAAAGATGATATATTACAATATGCGAAGTGCTTGCAAATAAAATAGAGGAATTAAAATGGCATGTGAAAAGATGGTAAGACTTTTCCATCAAAAGAAATTGGATAGATTCTTCCAAAGACGATTCAGATGATTGATGACCGTAGTTTGAGAAATAAATCAGAAAGAAATGAATTTAATGACCTTTCAGCAAAAACTAGACGCATTAGTTACCAAAAATAATTCCCTCGTTTGTGTGGGGCTAGATAGTGATTGGGAGAAATTGCCTGAGATAGTCAAGAAAGAAGAATATCCGCAGTTTGCATTTAACAAAGCCATTGTCGATGCCACACATGATCTTGTTTGTGCTTATAAACCGAACTCGGCTTTTTATGAATATTTGGGAAGTGAAGGCATCAGGCAGTTGAAGTTGAGCTGCGATTATATTCGCGAGAAGTATCCCGAGATTCCCATTATTCTTGATGCCAAACGCGCAGATATTGGAAGTACTAATAAAGGATATGTAAGTTACGCTTTTGATTATTTGAGAGTTGATGCAATTACTTTACATCCATATCTAGGGGCAGAAGCGATTCAACCGTTTCTTGATCGGAAAGATAAAGCAAGTATTATTCTTTGCCGGACTTCAAATCCTGGAGCCAAAGAATTCCAAGATCAAATAGTGGGCGGGGAACCGCTTTATAAATTAGTTGCCAAAAAAGTAGTTAATGAATGGAACAAAAATGGAAGCTGCATGTTGGTGGTAGGCGCCACGTATCCTGAAGAACTGGCCGAAGTACGGAAATTGGCAGGAGATATGATATTTCTGGTGCCGGGAATCGGAGCGCAAGGCGGAGAAGTAGAAAAAACTGTCAAAGCCGGTTTGAACTCAAAAAACGCGGGTATAATAATAAATTCCTCACGTGGTATAATCTTTGCATCGAAAGAGGCGGATTTTGCCGAAAAGGCCAGATTTGAAGCCCAAAAGCTTCAAACTGAGATAAATAAATACCGATATGTTAGGTGAAGTATCATTAGCAGCAAGAGAAGTAAGTTTAAGGGCATTTGTAGGTGATATTTTAGGAGGTGCCCGCTATTATGAGGTTACGTTACCTGGTGCACACGCGCATCCATTTTTGGCACTAGATGATTGCTTTGAAGGCTTATCTTTAAACGGAGCAATAGTAAGAGGTTCCGTTGTTGGTACAGGATTGAATAGGTTGGTTGTTCGAACCGTTTCATCTAACCGTTTGGATCAATTAGTTACCAACTTAGCTTCAAGATTAGACGCACTTCAGGGTAAAAAAGACGGGAAGCAGAACTGGGGAAATCTTCAGGAAGCCCGAAACTATACTCATCCTTCTGATATTCAACTGTTTAGTGATGGTCCAATATATGAATTACTTGGAGATGCCAAAGGAAAAAGATTGGCAGACTTGGGGTCAGGGAATGGAATTATTAGTTTGAAACTTGCGGAAGAAGGAGGATTAGTAGATGGTGTAGATGTATCTCCTGCAATGCTCAAAGTCGCTTCCGAACGAGCACTTAACGCAAATTTATTGACTTCTACTTCTTTTGGCTTAGGTACTGCGGATAGAACATCATTGGCAAGTGGAGCCTATGATGGTGTTGTGTGTAGTTTGGTGATAAATAATATTGCTACGGTTCATGAAACTCAAGGCGTCTTTCAAGAAGCTTTCAGACTACTTAAAAGTGGTGGAAAATTTGTGATTTCTTTGCCACATCCGTTAACTCTTAATCATCGTACAAATAACCGGTGGACAGAGTGGCAACCTGGTCAATCACAGGACACACTTAGTCCTGGTGAAGCTTTTATTAGAAAAATTCTCACGGCAAACGGAACCATGTTTCAAATTACTAACAATTTTTGGCACCCTGATTGGCTTGAAGAATACGCTCAAGCAGCTGGGTTTCAAATTGGGAAAACTGTTGAAGCGACTGCTACGGAACAGCAAATACAAACTCACTCTTTACATAAATTGTATGGTACTATACAATTTTTCCTTGTAAAGGAATTTATTAAAATATAAAAGGAGTAAATTATGGATAATAATGAAGTAGTGGAAATATTGAAAAAAATTGGGGCGGTGATCACGGATAGCCATTTTGTATATACATCGGGTAAACACGGAAGTGTGTATATAAATAAAGACGCGCTTTATCCGCATACAGCGGAAACCTCGCGAGTGGGTGAAATGTTTGCCCAAAAATATAAAGAGATGGACATTGATGTGGTAGCTGGTCCCGCTTTGGGAGGCATTATTCTTTCCCAATGGACTGCTTTTCATTTATCACAACTCAAAGGAAAAGAAATTTTAGGAGTTTATACGGAAAAGACTCCTGATAAACAACAAATATTTACCCGGGGTTATGACAAACATGTTAAGGGCAAGAAGGTATTGGTGATTGAAGACTTGACTACAACCGGCGGATCAGTGCGAAAAGTGGTAGATAGTGTCAAAGCTGCAGGCGGCGAAGTCGTGGCAGTCTGTGTCATGGTAAATCGCGATCCCAAAAATGTGACTTCTGAAGTGGTGGGTGGGCCATTTTCAGCTATGGGAGTTTTAAAAGCCCAAGCATTTGATGAAGTGGAATGCCCACTCTGCAAGACAAACGTGCCTATAAATACAGATGTTGGCCACGGGAAAAAATATTTGGAAGCTAAGAAACTTAGTTAACAAACATTTAGTTATCATTGACAAAACATTGATTTTGTACTAAAATACCCTCATATGTACAAAGTTCAATTGACGTTGACTCCGGAGGAAAATCAGCTTTTAAGCATTCGGGCTCAACAGCTTGGGTATAACGTAACCAAATATATTAAATTACTTATTAGTAAGGAAGCGCAGTCCTTGGTGGAAGATTATCCGGCGATTAAACTAAGTAAAAAAGCGATTAAGACTATAGACAAAGCAATGAAAGAACATGTATCAGGGAAATCTGTTCTTCTTGAGAATATTGATGACATAGATAGGTTATGAAAATATATGTGACTCCTTCGTATTCATCAAAGTTAAGAAAATTGACTAAGAATGATCCACGGCTCACCGCAAAAGTTAAAAAGAGAATAGCATTATTCTCTCAAGATCAAAAATATCCAGGTCTCAAACTTCATAAACTTCTGGGTGGCATGCATGATAGCTGGATTTTTTCGATAACCGCTGATGTTAGAATCATTATTGTGTATCGGTATGGAGACGTAGTACTAGTCGATATAGGTAAACATGACGATGTTTACTAAATAGTTTTGTTATACTAAGAAAGTGGAATATTATACGCTCAAACTTCTCGGACTCACACGCAAGTTGCCACTGATGTATGTTGGGAAACGGACTCGGCTCGCAAACCTAACAGTTTTGGGTGATGTAGAGTTGGTGAAAAAGCTAGCTGACGTGCTCACTGCAAAACTGCGTGCTTATGATTTAGATTGTGTGGTAGGGCCGCAAATAAAAATCGTGCCGCTTGTTCACGGAATTGCTTTGCGTCTTGGACACAAAAGATTTGTTGTGTGCCGGAAAACCATCAAGCCTTATATGGTAAATCCGTTGATATTAAAGCCAGATTCACACGTACCCAAACACATCAAACAGCTGGTGATAAATGGCACCGATGTCCAATTTTTAAAAAATAAACGGGTGGCTCTAATTGATGATGTAGTATCCACCGGTGTGACGATGCGATTACTACATAAATTGATGGACAAAGTCGGGGCAAGAGTCATAGTCAATGTGACCATCATAAGACAAGGAGAGCAGCTAACGCCAATAAAAGATTTGATTTATTTAGGCGAGTTACCAATTTTTACATAAAGACAAATGATATTGTTTGATCTCTTGACAAAAATATGGGTGGAGCAGTAAGTTAAAGATAACAGCGTAATACTTCCGAGCCTCGGAAGCACTCACTTAAATTCAGGCTATGATGAAACTTTGGATCAATGGTTTCTTTTTTTGTTTTTAATTCATCCCCCGATATATCGGGGGATTTTTCGTTTTTATGGGTAAAATTACAGAAAAGTGTGGGATTGTGGGTGTGTTTACACCTGATTTTGTAAATCAATTACCTCTGGCTTTAACTGCAGCCAGCGGTGTTCAACATCGCGGGATGCAAGGAGCTGGAATAGTGTTTAAACCAAAAACGGGTATAGTTAAACACACGGATAAAGGACTTCTGCAGGATGTATTTACGCCAAAAATAATCAAAAAACTTACCCAAAAAAGCAAATGGACACTTGTACATTGTCGGTATGGAACTTCAGGTGATTATGCTTCCGAAAATTTACAACCTATCACGATTGGAAAAACCAATGACACCTTGGCAATCATTCATAACGGAGAATTTGCCGGAGTTGAAAAATTGAAGAAAAGGCTTGGCGGAAAATTGCCGGTTGGTGCAAGTGATACATATCTGTTTGCCAAGTTACTATCCCAAACTCCCGGGGTTAGTTGGGATGAAAAAATAATTTCAGCCTGTGCACAAATGTATGGCGCGTTTAGTTTGATTATGGGTGTTGGTGAAAGTTTGTATGCCATCCGTGATCCTTGGGGAATTAGGCCTTTAGCTATCGGCCAACTCCCAGGTGGCGGGTGGTTGGTGGCTTCAGAAACTCATGCTTTTGACAAAGTGCATGTACGCGTCAAAAGAGAGATTAACAAGGGCGAAATACTTAAGATCGACAATCGGGGACTCACGCGGCTCAAAAAGGGAACCAGCGGAAAAGGGAATTTTTGCGATTTTGAATGGGCATATTTTTCCCGTCCCAATTCTTTGTTCCCGACGTATCAAACCGCTGATGAGGGAACGCGCCCTGATAAATGGTTATCCGTGACAGAATTTCGTGAGCGCTGCGGTGTTACTTTAGCCCGCGAACATCCGATTAAAAAAGCCACATTTGTAGTCGGTGTCCCTGATTCGGGGATTCATATCGCCATTGGTTTTGCCAGAACTTTAGGACTTAGTTATCGTCAAGTGATCATTCGTGACCACTTTGACCGCAATGGAAACCAGCGTTTATTTATGAAAGATGATGATCTAACGCGAATCAAATCAAAAGTTTTGGGAAAAATTTCTTTTGTGCCGGACCCGCGGATTTGGAAAAACGCGATTGTAGTTTTAGGTGATGATTCAATAGTCCGCGGCAATGTGGCCCAACAAGTAACCAAAGCTGTTTTTGCCCAAGGAGCCAAAGAAGTTCACTGGATTGTGGGGTTTCCGCCGGTTATGCACCCGTGTCATTTGGGAGTGAGCATGCGGACACAAGCCGAACTCATTGCTCCACAATTTGCCAGCAATCCTGTGAGTATCGCCCGAGCAATTGGAGCAACGAGCGTAAATTACATCAGTCCCAAAGGATTTCTGCAAGCTAAATTTGGAAATAAAAAATTGTTACATCCTAAAGATGAACGAGATTTATTTCTATTTAATGGAGGTTGTGGTGGGGGTTTGACTGGCCGATATCCGGTAGCTAAAGACGGCACAGTTTATAAACATTGACGTTGGTAGGTGTATACTTGCAAGCAAATATGAAAAAGTTGGCGGTGCTTATTTCAGATGGCGGAACCGGTACCAATTTGCAAGCAATTATTGATGGAGTAGAAAGTAAAGCCATAAATGCTCAACTAATCATCGTTATCAGTGATACAGAAAAAGCGTTGGGGCTTGGACGAGCGAAAAAACATCACATTCCTTACTATATATTGCAACCTCAAGATATACTTGAACAAATTCTCAAAAATACTTACCGGGTAGATTTTGTTATCTTAGCCGGATGGAAAAAATTTATTTCTAAAAAAATGATTGAGCTGTTTGCAAATCGCATTTTCAACCTTCATCCTGGCCTGATTCCCGATACAGTTAATGGAGTGGTCAAAAATCCGGATCAAACACGAGGACTGTGGAATCGGGGCAAATTTACCGAGGCGGCAGTCAGAAAATTTTTGGAAACCAAGGCTACCTATGCCGGTTCTTCAATCCATTTTCTGACCCAGGAGTTT
>LCEX01000005.1 GCA_000995415.1 Candidatus Gottesmanbacteria bacterium GW2011_GWC1_43_10 | reverse complement strand
TTTGTCATTGCGAGCGTAGCGAAGCAATCTCATGAGATCGCCACGGCTACTTCGTAGCCTCGCGATGACGATTTTCTATCGGAAATCTGAACAATTACAAACAAACAACTTCCAGAAATAGATGCTCGGGGAAACAGAATTAACCGCTTCTTTGTATATTGCCTCTTGTAGCCTTACAAAGAGGGGAAGATTTTGAGTCAGTACATCGAAGTTTTCTTTTTTATCAACCTGACGTGGCCATGGAAGTAAATACAACTTTTGCTTGGATGAAAGAACAGTTAGGAATAACTGATGAGAAAAAGTAGTAGGAGCAAGATATTATTGGGCTGTGCCTTCCCGTTTCCTCTCCATGGCGTAAAATTTGATCCGGTCCCCGCGGAACATAAAGTCAATCTCACCTAAAGGCCCATTTCGGTGTTTGGCTATCAGAAGTTTTGTCAGCATATTCGGACTCCATTTTTCTCCCTCTTCCCTATCCTCGCGGTAAAGAAACATCACTACGTCCGCATCCTGTTCGATCGCGCCTGATTCGCGCAGATCCGCTAGTTGTGGGACTCTAGTCCCGCGCGCCTCAACCGCCCGCGATAGTTGGGAAATGGCCAACACCGGCACCCGTAGTTCCCTAGCAATATTTTTCAGATTTTGCGACACATATGATACTTCTTGGACGCGGCCCTCGAATTTTTTCCCGGCGTCTACTAGTTGCAAATAGTCCACCATGATCAGCTTGATCCCATTTTCGATCTGGATCCGACGGGCTTTGGTCCGCATTTCCATGATTGAAAGACCCGGCGTATCATCTATATATAGCGGCGCTTCAGCTAGTTGTCCCATCGCTTCGGACAACTTGGTAAAATCTTCATCTGCCAGTTTGCCGGTTTTTAATCTCCAGGCATCGATATCAGCCTGGGCGACCAATAACCGATCCACGAGTTCTTCCTTGCTCATTTCCAAAGAAAATATGGCAACTGGAATTTTGGCCACCGTCGACAGATATTGGGCGATGTTTAGAGCGAAAGCGGTTTTCCCCTGTCCGGGACGCGCTGCTAAAATAAGTAAGTTTGACTCCTGAAATCCGGCCAGTTTATTGTCCAGATCTGTGAAACCCGAAGGCACACCGCGTAACCCGCCAGCGCGTTTATGAAGTTCATCCAACCGGTCAAATGATCCGGCTAAAATGTCTTTGACCACGATGAAATCCCGACGCGTATGCAGTTCGGAGATAGCAAAAATTTCCTGTTCGGCCGTATCCAAAATTTCTCTGGTTTCGCCGCTTTCCCGAAAGGCGGCTTCGGTGATTTTGGCCGAGGCGGTGATCAGTTGGCGTTTGACGTAGTGGTCCATGATGATCCGACCGTATTTAGCTGCATGTGCACTCGTAGGGACTACATTTAATAATTCGGAAAGGTATGAAGTGCCACCGGCTTCTTTGAGTTTCCCCAGTTTTTTAAGTTCCGCAGTGACCGTGACCAAATCCACCGGCTCGTGTTTTTCAAATAGAGCCAACATCGCTGAAAATATGAGGCCATGGGCTTCTTTGTAAAAATAAGCCGTTCGCATAAATTCGGTGACGTCTATCAAAGCGTCTTTATCCAGAAGAATTGCACCCAGCAGGGATTGCTCGGCCGTCAGGTCGTGTGGAGGAACGCGCGGATTGTTAACCATAATTATCCAATTCTCAAATTATCCAATAAATACTAATTATCCAATTTACTTTATTGAGTTTTTTATAATAGTGCTGACAATTTTTATCAATTCCTCGCTCTCTTGCAATAATGGTTGCAAGCGAGGTTTAAGTACTATATATACTTCTGCAATAATTCGCAACCAATATTTAGTTTCTTTTAATTCTTTACGAACAACCGTATAGCAATGAATAAAATCTTTTTTAGAAGAAACTCCATCTGCCTCATTATCATTTGCGCCTATTGAAGTCAACGCTCTTACGTATTGATCAGTAATAATTTTCGCTTCGATTGTTTTTGGAATAAAGCGGGGCACTTTAAGGCCACGAACAACAAAATTAAAAATTCGATCATGAATTTCATATTGAGTAGTAACCATATATTTATTATATCTTATTGGATAATTTGAAAATTGGAAATTGGAGAATTGGATAATTGTTGTTTTATTCCAAAACAACTACCTGCGTCTCTTGAGGCAGTGTATCTTTGGTGACTTTAAGCTTGGGCTGGGGTACGATGCCTTCTTTACCCATTTCTTTCAGAAAGTTGCTAACCGGAGCTAGTTCTGCAAATGCCTGTGGATTAAGTCCGGCTCTTTGATAATGCATCGGGATGATGATCGACGGCTCCAACTGAGTCGCCACCTCTGCCGCAGTTTGGGCATCAATGGTATAAATCCCACCCACCGGAATAAACAACACATCAACTCCTGAGAGAATCTCAGTCTGCCCCTCGGTCAATTTGTGCCCCAAATCTCCCAGATGCACTAGTGATATACCTTCCATTTCTATTTTGTAGATCGTGTTTTTGCCGCGCTCGGCACCATTTTTCCCATCGTGGAACGCTTCAACCCCCACCACCTCAACTCCTTTGGCTTCATACTCTCCTGGACCAGAGAACGTGACCGGCTGTCCGCCGCTATCCGATGCAGAAATCATTTGACTAAAGTCGTGATCGTGATGATGATGCGAAATGGTGATGATGTCAGCTAACGTTTTGGGGAACTTTAATCCGACCATCTGCGGATCAAACGGATCCGTCACCAATGTCGCCAATTTTCCGCGGAGTTTAAATGCAGCATGACCTAAGGGAAAGATTTCCATGGAAGATAAGTTTACACGAGTTTCGTAGTCTTGACAAGATGTCACTCCCCTTCTACAATGAGGCCGCCTTACACTATGAACAAAGACACACTAGTGGCTACAGTCATTGGGTTTGGTTTGGGTTTGGTCGCAGCTATTGCACTCTGGGTGGTGCCGCGCATCTTACCCAAAATCACTACTCCCCAACCTGCTAAACAAATCGTTAGCGCGAGTCCCACTACTTTGGGTAATGAAACTACTTCTTTTGAAATCACTTCAGTTCGCGATGGCCAAATAGTCAAAGATAAAACTGTCAAACTTGAAGGCAAGGCTCTCGGAGCCCAATTTGTAGTCATCACCACACCGACAGACAACCAAGTCGCGACCCCAAGTAGCGATGGCAGTTTTAATATCAGTCTCACCCTTAATGAAGGTGGCAATGGTATTTCAGTGACGAGTTTCAAAACCGAGAGTCGTGAAACCCAAGACTTATTTGTCTATTATTTTACCGAGGGAATTTAAAATTATGTTACCTGCTCCAAAACGTACTTTTGTGAAACAAATCTTTTTATTTACACTGGTCGCCGGATTCTTACTTGTGGCCACCCTAGCTCTGGCTCAAGAAACCAGTCCGGCAAATCCAGCTAGTCCATCGGCTACAATTGACACCGACAAAGTCAAAGCACTGAAGGATAAATTGGCCACCAAAGTCGCAGAGCTTAGAGAAAACCAAACCCGGGGTTTTTTTGGCGAAATATCAAATATCGCCAAAACCAGTTTTACCTTGGTCACGAACCTCGGTGAAGTCAAAGTCCGCTTCAGTGAAGATTCCCTTATTTTTGAACTGGGAGACAAACGGACCGAAGCCGAAACCAAAGATCTAAAAAACACTTTATCTGCTGCTGTCTTGGGACTTTTTGATGCTGATGCCAGCCAACTCACTGCCAAAGTCATATTTTTGCAGTCCCACGCCAAACATTTTAGCGGTACCCTAACTGATGTTGATAAGGTCAACGGAGTGATTTCGGTCAAAGGGACCAAAGACGAAATATTGAATTTTGATTACGAAAAAACTACTAAAGCCGGCGAATATCAACCGGATGCCAAAGAGGTAGTTGCCAAAAGCGGCCTTTCCCGTTTTAAGATCAATGACTACGTCGATATTTGGGCACTACCTTCAGAGGACGACCAGCAAAAATATAAAATTGTAAAAATCCTGCGTATCTCCAAAGATGTCTTAAACCCATCCACGGAAGAAGCCTCACCTTCGGCAACTCCAAAAACTTAGTCCAAAAGCTTCAACTCAACAGTAAAACATTGCTGCATTGTTGTTGCAGGACTTACGTAGTACGTCATTGCGAGGAGGGATGTACCAGACGGTACGTCCCGACGCGGCAATCTAATATTCTTGAGATTGTTTGGCGAAGCCAGATCCTGCTTCGCAGGACTTCGCTTCACTCCTGCCTGCCGGCAGGCAGGTCGTTTAGCTCACAATGACAATCTAACAACAAATTATTGCGTAACTCATGTTGTTGATTATTTAAATATATATAAAATTATTAGCCATATAGCAATAAAACAGTTTAACAATTATAATTCTCTCATGCTCCAATCTTTAGACGCCTTACTCGTGACTGATCCCACCAATATTTATTACCTCACCGGCTTTATGGGTCTGGCTCCCGATGAGCGCGAAGCCTATGTTTTGGTGACTCAAGATAAACTTTATCTGTTTACCAATCCCTTGTATCGGGAACAAGCGGAGAAAATTATCCAATTACCAAATAATCAAATAAATACCAATAATCCAATACCAAAAGAATACATTGAAATTTCGCGGGAGAATCCGCTGGCAATACAAATAAAGAAAGTTCTCGATGCGCTTTCGCTTACTCGAACAATAAAAGTCGGTTTTGAGGAAAATAACCTTACTGTCGCCGAAATGCATGCTCTGAAAAAAGACTTAGACGGTTTTAACCTCGTTCCGACTCGGAACCGGATTGAGGAACTGCGCAAATTCAAACGACCGGATGAAATTGCTCAAATTAAATCAGCTTGTAAACTGACCGATAACTGTTTTGATTTTATTTTAACCAAACTTATTCCGGGTGTGACCGAAACTGAAATTGCTTGGGAAATTGAATCGTATTTTAAAAAAAGAGGTGCTGAAAATGCTTTCCCACCCATTGTTGCCTTTGGTAAAAATTCCTCTCAACCTCACTATTCCTCATCTATACGCTATACGCTAGACGCTAAACGCTCTCTTGTGCTTCTCG
Organism: Candidatus Gottesmanbacteria bacterium GW2011_GWC1_43_10; assembly: GCA_000995415.1. GTDB lineage: Bacteria > Patescibacteriota > Microgenomatia > UBA10105 > UBA10105 > UBA10105. Next base: position 46,191 of record LCEX01000005.1, on the reverse strand, counting down.
ACTTTGGCGCCCGCGTCAATGGTTACTGCGCTGACATGACGCGCATGCTATTTATGGGTCTTCCTAAAACAGAATGGAAAAAAGCCTATCAAGCTCTTAAGCTCGCCCAACAAAAAGCCTTGAGCTATTTAGCTCAGTCTTTTCAATATATTGATATATTAAAAAATCAACGTCGTAAAATATCCGGTGCTGAATTAGATCAATTGGTTAGAAAAGAGTTGGCAAAATTTGGATATCCTCCCTACCCTCACTCTCTCGGTCATGCTGTAGGACTGGCTATTCATGAAGCACCGCGTTTGTCAATCAGGCGTGATGAAGAACTGAAACCCGGGATGATTTTTTCCGTCGAACCGGGCATTTATGTCCCCGGCCAATTCGGCATGCGGATCGAAGATCTGGTACTTCTTACCGAAAATGGAATTGAAGTGCTCAGTAAATCAACAAAGGAAATGATGATCTTATGAACAAAAATTTCGTCATTCTGGCTTGTCCAGAATCAACGAAATTTTTTCTATGAAGCAAGGATTTGTTTATATCATGGCGAACAAAAGACCTACTCTGTATACCGGAGTGACGAGTAATTTAGTACAACGGATTTTTCAGCATAAAAATGATTTGGTAAAAGGTTTTACATCAAAATATAAACTACATAAGTTAGTTTATTACGAAGCGTTGGAAACGATTGAGTCTGCTATTATTCGCGAGAAACAAATTAAAGACATGGATAGATACGAAAAATTAGAAATGATTAAAAAAGTAAACTCTAATTTCAAAGACTTATACGGAGAATTGTTAAAATAGATTCTGGACGCACGAACTTTGTTCGTTTGCCAGAATGACGATAGTACTATTTATGACTAACGCTATTGAATGGATCATTTTAATTACCGATAACTACCTTAAATCCAAATCTTTTTATAAAGATGTTCTCAGATTAACTGTAGTTAGGGAAATTGACGACGAAGAATTTGTGCAGTTTAAACTGAATAATTGTTTTTTAGCTCTTTATGGCAGAACTCAAACCGAAAAATTATTAGGCCAAAAATATTTAAACAAGGCAGGTGGCGCTATCTACACTTGGGCCGAATCGGAAAATGTTGATAAATTGTACGAAGAATTAAAAGGTAAAGGTGTGACTTTTATTAAACCTCCACAAACCCAACCTTGGGGTCAAAGGACCGCTTACTTCACCGACCCAGATGGAACTATCTGGGAAATCCAACAGTGGGTGAAGAAATAAAATTTCCTCGTTGACAAAAGCACTTGATTCAATTCATGATAGTTGTATGGAGACTTCCACTCCTGTCAGTTTACCACCAATCAAAACGCTTTTGAGCGAGACGTGGCAGACGTTTACCAAAAGTATTCTTTCTCTCTTTTTGCTTTCGATTTTGTGGGTGTGTGTAGGTGGCATGACCTCATTTTTACTCATTTTCCTGCCTCTTCTTGGACTCGGCTTTTTTTCAACTCTCAAACCCCAAATCGCATCTGAACTATTAAAAAATTTAGCCGCGTTACCTAGCCAATATTGGATCATATCCATAGGTGTATTTTTGATCTTTATTGTGTTGATAACATTTCTTGGCATGGCTATCCAAATCGCTCAACTCAAAGTACTGGACGATCCCACAAATAAAAAATCTCTGTGGGCGATTTTGAAAGAAAGTTTCGGGCAAGTGATCCCTTTGTATTTGATGCAACTAGTAAGTGGCTTGTTGATTGGCGGCGGGTCACTTTTGCTTTTTATCCCCGGACTCGTCTTTGGATTTTTATTTGCGTTTACCGCTCCGGTTCTGATTTTTGAAAAAACAAAAATATTGGATGGACTACGCCGGTCAGTAGCGTTAGTAAGTAGTCATTTTGGCGAAATCCTCGTCCGGTTTCTCCTGGTTTTTATTGCCTACATACTCGTGGTTATTTTTATCCCTAATTTGATTATAAAACTTGATGAACAGACTGGTTTGATTTTGATCTTTGTCAGGATGTTGCTCAATGTTTTGGCCGGTTGGTTTTGGCTCGCGTTTACGATCACTCTTTATAAACAAGTAAAGCAAGCTACACCCATTGATAAAAAAGGTTCTCTGCTTTGGATCTTACTTGTTTCCATCCTGGGCTGGGTGGCATCTGGACTCCTGATCTTTTTACTTATACGTACGATTTCCTCACCTAAAGTACTGGAAAGTCTTAATAAATTGAGACAAAAAAATACGACCCGGGAACTACCAAATGTCACGTATGCACCCACCAGTTGCGAACTGAAATTGCCGGTGCCGCAAACTACCGATACCCAAGGCGCTGTGACACGTAAATGGCTATTTGAAGAAAAGACGGTGGGCAATACCAGCTTTTTCATTTTGGATAATGATGTGTTTCCGGTCAAATTTGTCCAGGGTATCTTTTTGGGCTACAAGGACATAAGTCAGCGCCTGAGCGGTAATACGTTTTCAGTGGCATTCCCTGGACTCAATATATATTGTGTAGACAATACGCGCAATTTCACTTTGGACGAATACGCAAATCTTGCCAAAACCAATAAAAACTTTATAGTGACAGCTGACGATAAAGTGCGCTGGGGTGATCTAATTGTGATTCCTATCCAAGCAGAAGGAACTGACCCAGTAAGTAATACAAAAATCCGCGACCTGGCATATTTGGGAGTGAGTGAAACAGGTAAAAAACTCTATTACATCCGCATTTGGTCAGCAGGTGAAAATGACCCTCCTCAAATCCAAACTGATATTAATCTGATTATAAGTAATATCAGGTTTCGGGAAACTGATGTAAAAGGCATCTATACCCAAAATGCCGCACCAGCTTTACAATATAATTATTTCAACGAGTACCCAACTCTCGAAACTCTCAATCCGCAACCACGATAACCTACTTCGATCCTCTTATAAATTTTTCTCAACAGTGGGTGAAAAAAGAAACTAAAACTTAACAGTAAACAACTAGATCGACTATCTGAAATCATCGCTAATGCCGGAATATTACTTTTAGCATCACTGGTTATTCCCAGCTTTACTGGTACAACTCTAAGTAGTACTATGATAGCTGTAGGTTTTGTATCGGCAACTCTTTGCTTTATAATAAGTTTATATTTAGTGAGGAAAAAATGACGTTTGAGCCATTAGTCGGATTTTATATTGCAGTTGGTCTAACAGTGTTATTCCTTTTGCTCATCGCCCTCCCCACTCTTCTCGAAAAACCCAAATCAAAACGAAAAAAGCAATAAAACAATATGACACAAAATCCCTATCCCACTCAAGAAATGCAAGAATTATTTTCGGCTATTTTGAAACTCAAAAACGAAACTGAAGCCGCCAAATTTTTTCGGGATTTATTGACTCTTCCGGAACTTAGGGAATTTGCCAATAGGTGGCAGATCGTCAAACTGCTTTGCCAAAATAAATCATATCTGGAAATTTCACAAAAACTAAAAGTGTCAACCACTACTGTCTCCCGTGTCGCCCATTGGCTTAATCACGGCCTGGGTGGATACAAAACCATTGCCGAGCGAAGTAAGTTTTCTAAAAAATGAAGTCCTTTATGGAAGATTTCTATTGTAAAGAAATACTCTCTGGTAGTACTCCGGTCAAAAAAATTAGCGAAACAGACTCAATACTTGCTTTTTATCATACTAACCCTCATTGGGAACCTGTTCATATCGTAGTAATTCCTAAAAAACACATCAGTTCCTTGGTTACCCTAACCGATCAGGAAAATCACCTTTTTCTTGAGCTTATAAGAGTAGTCAAACAAATAGCAGATAAAGTCACAAAAGAACACGGAGCTTGCAGAATCATAACGAATTTAGGTAAATATCAAGACACCAAACACCTTCATTTCCATATAGCGTATGGAGCTTCAACAAGTTGAATATAATCTCGACTCTGAACTCTACCACAGGGCCATTACATAAATATTAGCCTCAAATAGTCTTGTCATCCCGACCGAAGTGGAGGGATCTTTCTCACCGGACTTTGTTATTCAAGGCTAATGTGTAAGATTCCTCGACTACGCTCGGAATGACATAGCCTCAGTTTTTACCCAATGGTCCTGAACTCTAATAAATGAACTCTAATAAAAATCCTCTTGACAACTCCATATTATCATGTTAACATACTGACATATTACCATGAAGATAAAACTAACTACTTCAATATTGTCTTCAACCACGTCCGTGGTTTCTTCTTATGTCCATCATACCTCAGCCTAAAACGTGCGCGTGGCAGAGCTGAGAATCCTTACCTCATTCATAATTCATAATTTTTAATTCTGAATTCCCAATTTCTCCCCTCTCCCATTCGTAGGTTTTATTTTCCTGCGAAGTAAAGGAGGTTCATGTATAAAGAATATCCAGCCAATAAGGAGGCTTTAAAAAATCCTGACACATCATATTCCTTTACCGTCATGCGACCGGGTGGTAATGACACCGCACTTGTTATGGGTGTCATTCGTAGTGGTGCGATGCGCAAGGAGATAAATGATGTATTATTAGGCATTTACAAAAATGTCGAACAGGTCGGCTTTGTAAATCTCGACCCCATTTCCCCGGAATTGATGATGGCCGGTGGTGAATTTTGTGGCAACGCCACCCGAAGCACTGCGTGGCTTGTGCTCGACGGACACCCAGGCGAAGTAAACATTAAAGTTTCCGGTGTCAAAGGAAAACTGAGAGCTGGGGTGACACCTAACGGAGAAGCATTCGCACAAATGCCAATCTATGCAGATACCTCAAGAATTACGAAAGACGGAGATAATCGAATCGTAGAAATGGAAGGTATTACTCAATACATCAATTTTAACACCAAAGAAATTGAAGGGCTATCCCTGGATGAAATTAAACAAAAGGCAATGGCGCTCATCCGTGCAAAAAATCTAGACCGGTTTCCAGCCGCGGGAGTCATGTACAGTAAAAAGGAAGGTTCCAACTGGCGCATTATGCCAATCGTTTATGTAAAAGAGGTTGATACCCTCTTTGCTGAAACAGCCTGCGGAAGCGGTACCACAGCGCTAGGACTTGTTCTTGCGCAACAAAAAGGAGAGTCTATCAAAGATGTCCCAATAGTACAACCAACCGATCTTCCTATTAAAGTCAGCGTTAAGTTTGATGGAATATCTTTTGGATACGCCCAAATAAGCGGACCTGTAGAGAAACTTGTAGAAGGAACACTTATCCAGAAAGAAGAATTTCCCTACGTGGTAGAACAGGTGACGCACCCAAAAGACCTTGAGAGTGCACTGGGCAAAGGGGGCCTCACGTCTTTATATAAAGACATTTTTGCTGAAGCGCCGTACTTCGAATCGTTTACCGACGCCGCGGTAAATGGATTTTTTGAAGACTATAGACGTGATGGCATTCTTTTGCTGGCAAGCAACCGAGATGGTGTTATTGGTTTCGGTGCGGCCGTGCCTCTCAAAAGCGTTCCTGACATCGCGGAAAAAATGGGCATACCGCCGGAATATCGGGGTAACCGCTGGTATATAGCGGATTTAGGGGTCAAAAGGGAATTCCGACGAAGGGATATAGGCAAAAAATTAACGACCGATACAATTCGCGGCATTCAGGCTCTGGGAGGCAAAGTTGTGGATTTACGAACGTCCGTCAACAACGTTATTGCCTTGTCGCTATACCGCCAGCTTGGTTTTATGCCCATTCCGGGGGTGACCCAAGAAGTAACAGGAGAACGTATATCGGGAGTTCCGAAAACTGATACAAGAATGTTTCTTTCAAAGAACCTATGAAAAAGTTGACAACAAGACAACTTGAAGATACGATGATCCGCTACCGAGACCTTATACATGTCCCTGTAGCGGATAGTGGTGAACCCATGACAATTATGGATCCCGCGGTCATCAAAAATGGTTACTCACCGGAAATGCCGGACATGACAAGTGTGCTCGATAACAAAATTGTTTTTCGTAAAACTGTTATTAGAATGCTCAAAGCTGCTCAAAAACGACTCCGCCGGATGAATAAAAATTACTCTTTGCATGTGACTTACGGATATCGATCCTTAGAAATCCAGACAAATATATTTCGAACCATTGCATCAAGGGTAGTAAAAAAACAGTTTTTTTCTGACCCGGTGGATTTATACGAAGAAGTACACCGATTAATCGCAGTGCCTACCGTTGCCGGACACCCTACAGGCGGAGCGGTTGACATAGTGATAATTAACTCATCTGGAACATTTATTGATTTCGGCAGCCCTTTATATGATTTCACCTCAAAGAACTGCTATGTCTTTTCGCCAAATATAACAAAACGCGCCTTAAACAATAGGCTATTACTAAGAACGTGCATGATGGCAGTTGGATTTGCACCGTTTGATGGTGAATGGTGGCATTTTTCCTACGGCGATCGGGAATGGGCTTATTATTATCAAAAATCATTAGCCTTTTATGATCAAGTGCACATCGCTCAAGTAATAAAATGTGTAAAAGACAAATAGTTTATAATAGATACCGTAGCTTTCATACTGACTATTTGTTATTCTAGAACTATGAACAAAATACAAAACCTAAAAGGATTTCGGGATTTTTTGCCACAAGAGGCGCTGAAGCGTCAATGGCTTCGTGACAAAATTAGTCAGACGTTTGAACTCTGGGGCTATGACCCCATGGAAACGCCCACTTTGGAACCGCTCGAACTTTTTGCCGGGCAAATCGGTGAAGATGAAAAATTGTTTTTCAAATTCAAAGATCCGGGCGGAAAAGATGTGGCTCTGCGCTACGATCAAACGGTTCCGACTTGTCGCGTCGTCGGCCAATACGCGGGGCAAATCACCTTGCCTTTCAAACGTTACCAAATCCAGTCAGCATTTCGGGCAGAAAATACCCAAAAGGGCAGGTACCGGGAGTTTTTACAATGCGATGCGGATATTTTTGGAATCAGCTCCCCGTTTGCCGATGCGGAAATGATTGCACTTTCTTTGAATATTTATAAACGGATTGGATTTGTACGCGCCAAAGTTCTGATCAATGACCGCGCTCTACTCAAAGATTTTCCTTATGAAGCAATTGTAGCTATTGATAAACTTAAGAAAATCGGCGTTGAGGGAGTTATTAAAACTATGGAAGGTAAGGGTATTCCGCTTGATGAAGCTAAATCGTACCTCAAAACCATCACCGAACTTAAACCCAATGAAACTATCCAAGTGATCATAAACTATTTGGAAAACGCGGGATTTCCCAGAGACTGGTATGAATTTGACCCAACGATCGCTCGCTCGTTTTCGTATTCTACCGGCGCGATCTGGGAAGTGGAAATTCCTGATTATCCGGGCACTTCGGTTTTGGGAGGAGAACGCTTTGACAAATTGATTGAAAAAATCTCGGGCGAAAATATCCCGGGAACCGGTTTTGGCCTGGGCTTTGATCGGACACTCGAAGCCGCAGAAGCTTTGAACCTGATTCCAAAGCAATCAACCAACAGCCAAGTTTTAGTGACAATTTTTTCCGAACAGCTCCAACCACAATCTTTGAAAATAGCCACCCAACTACGCGAAGGTGGAATAAATACGGAACTTTTTCCAGAACAAACTGCCAAACTCGATAAGCAGCTCAAATATGCTGATCGCAAAGGCATCCCCTACGTCATTATTGTAGGCGATAATGAAATCAAGCAAAACAAAGTATTACTCAAAAACATGCAAACCAAATCACAGGAATTACTGACTATTATCGAAGTTATTTCTAAACTAGAATAATTTAGCTGCCTCCTCTTCGTAAGAGGAAGCAAGGTGGAGTTAGCACAAATACTAACTCCCCTCCACCTGCCTGCCGGCAGGCAGGTCCCCTCTTAACAAGAGGGGAAAATTTATTCTGCCCTATGAAATGGTTTCTTTCTTTGCAAACCAAACAACAAGCAATACTCGCCCTCATCGTTGCTAATATCATCTGGGGTGCGGCTTCGCCGATTTTTAAATTGAGTTTGCAAAATATTCCCCCATTTACTCTGGCATTCTTGCGGTTTTTCTTAGGATCAATTCTCCTTATATTTGTCGTCGGTAAAAAGATTTTCATCCAAATTTCTTCCTGGAAAGACCTCTTGCTGCTGGTTCTCAACGGCCTCACCGGTATCACCATCAACATCATTTTTTTCTTTTTGGGCCTACGCCTCACATATGCGATCAACGCGCCGGTGATTGCTTCAGCTGGCCCGATCGTTACCTTTTTCTTTGCCGTGCTTTTCTTACGAGAAAAGCTGGTGCTCAAAAAACTGGTAGGAATGATTTTGGGGACTCTCGGGATTTTGACGATCGTGTTTGAACCGTTATTACAGTCCGGAATTGATGGCTCGATCCTAGGCAATTTTTTCCTAGTCCTGGCTATGTTGGGAGCTGTTTTACATACCTTGACCGGCCGGCCTTTATTTCAAAAGGCTGATCCATTGGCGCTTTGCTGGTGGACATTTGTGATTGGTTTTGTCACTTTTTGGCCGCTGGCCTTGTATGAATACCTGACCATCCCCAATTTATACACTTCCTTAGATTATCGGGGTTATTTAGGGATTGGTTTTGGAGCGGTCTTATCAACCACAGTTGCTTATTCTCTTTATGCGTGGGGGTTATCAAAAATTTCTGCGACCGATACGGCCGTTTTTACCTATATCGATCCTGTCGTCGGGACGATTTTGGCCTATTATTTGCTCCATGAAGCAATTACTGCTCCCTTTATCATCGGCGCCCTACTCATCTTTGGCGGCATCTTCCTAGCCGAAGGCCGTCTGCACTACCACCCACTACACAAGCTCAAAGCGGATTAACTACATGAAAAATTCGTAGGTCACTATCGTTCCGCGAATTGCAAAAATTGTCGAAGCCACTATAACGTCCACTTTAGTAGCTAACCCAAACGTATACAGGATTTTTTCCCTTGGTTCTCTTGGTTTAAAGACACGAACGGTTTGAATCCGACCACTTCGTCTTGGATCCGGATCCTTATCGCTACAAACCACCTTAACATGTGTGGTGTTGGCCCAACTCGGGTCTAAATCTACCATACACATGCCGTCAAAAATGATAAATTTTCCATATTGGCCCAAAAGACAAAAGTACCGCCCATCAGCATCTCTATCAAAACTGAGTGTGTCGACGGCCAATAGGTGAAGCCTCACAGACTCCCCGCGGGACAAACTGTTCTTGATTTGTCATTTAGTCTCCTTTTCTCGACAATTATAAGCAGAGTTGGTATAATTGCAACTATGAAAACCAAAATTCACCCCCAATGGTACTCAGATGCTACCGTAGTTTGTGCCTGCGGCAATACCTTTACTGTCGGCTCCACCAAGTCGGAAATTCGGACTGAAATCTGCTCCAAATGCCATCCGTTCTTTACCGGTGAGATGCGCTACGCCGATACCGAGGGCAAGATCCAGCGCTTCCAAAAACGCGTGCAAAAGGCCAAGTTGGCGGCGCCGATTTTGAGCAAAAAGAAAGCCAAAAAACTCGGTCAAATTCCGGAAGACACCGGTCCCAAAAGCCTCAAAGAAATGTTGATGGGCGTCAAATAGTAAAATTATCCAATAATCCAATCATCAAATTCTCAAATTATCCAATTTTATTTGATTATTGGATAATTGGTATTTATTTGAGAATTGGATAATTATAAACAACCCACGAGCTTACGCTCGGGGTTTTAATTAGAGATCAAGCAAAGCTTGTCCAGAATCCTCTTTGCCTTGATTCTCAATGTAATTTTTGATTGTTTGCTCATTGACACCAACGGTTGAAACAAAGTAACCATCGGACCAGATTCCATCTGTTCCCCAATACAGTTTCTTGAGGAACGGGAATTTTTGCTTGAGTTCTCTTGAGGTATTACTCTTGACCACTCGAACAACTGATCCCACACTCATGGTTGGAGGAATAGAAATTAACAGATGGATATGATCAGGTTGCTTCGGATCATAATTAATTGTTTTAAAGTTAATGAGAGGGTAATGTTTACGGATCTCAGTGAGTTTTACCTGAAGATACGCAAAAATTCCCTCATTCAACCATTGATGTCTGTATTTGGTAGTAATTGCCATATGATAATCGCAGTAGTAAAGACAATGACTAAGTTTTACAAATTTCATTCCTCCAGTATACTCTCAACCAAGAGGATTCTGGAGAAAACTTGCCTCCTTCGGGCTTACGCCCGAGGTTTCAAGTAAAGTATTATGAATACAGATATCGCTATTCTTGAATTCCGTCCCGGTCCGGGCGGCGAAGAAGCCAAAATTTGGGCTTATGATCTCATGCGCATGTACACGCGCTATGCCAATTTATGTGGGTGGAAGGTGGAACAAATCGCTGAAAACGTGATTCGCGTCCGCGGAGAACAAGCTTTTGCCAAACTACAATACGAAGCTGGTACTCACCGGGTACAACGAATTCCGGCTACTGAACGCTCCGGACGCATCCACACCTCAACTGCCACTGTCGCGGTCTTGCCGGAAATTCCAGCGCAAGAGATTTTTATCCGGCCGGAAGATTTGGAATGGGAGTTTTACCGTAGTGGCGGAAAGGGAGGGCAAAATGTAAACAAAGTTTCATCAGCCGCCCGCGTCCGGCACAAACCCACTGGCATTGTCGCCAGCGCCCAAACCGAGCGCGATCAATTTCAAAATCGCGCTGTTGCTCTCTCGATCCTGCGCGCCAAACTCTGGGAAATGGAAGAAATCAAACATAGTCAACAACTCGGAGCCGCTCGCTCCGTCATTGGCCGAGGTATGCGGGCGGAAAAGATCCGGACATACAATTTTCCCCAAGACCGAGTGACTGACCATCGAATCAATAAATCATGGAGACGACTGGAAGATATTTTAGATGGGAAAATAGACAAAGTGATTCAAGAACTACAAACTGCACAAGTATAAAATTTGCTACTGCGAAAACTCCGCCAGTGTCACCGTCACAGTACTTTCCTTACTTTCCCTCCAATAAGTCACGGTGATGGTATCCCCGACTTTTTTCTGGCCGATGAGTTTGGCGATCTCTCCGTCAGCTCCGGCAATCCGTTGATTATCGATTTTGATGATGATGTCGCCTTTTTGCATGCCTGCTTTATCTGCCGGGCTTCCCGAAACCACCTCGACCAAATAGGCTCCCTCCGGCACGTCGTTTAGAAGAGCCATTCGCTTATCAATACTTTTGTATTTCACGCCCAAAAAGGGGCGGGAAAATTGGCCAGTTTTATTGAAGTTATCAAGAGCTTCTTTGACGACGTTTATGGGGAGCGCGAACCCGATGTTTTGGCTTCCCTGGGCTATGGCTGTATTTACGCCAATCACTTGACCGGCAGAGTTGAGCAAAGGGCCGCCGCTATTGCCCGGATTGATCGCCGCATCTGTTTGGATGACATTATCAAGTTTCTCGGCAAAGCCTTCAAACGGACTACCAGCGGTGATACCCCGACCCAAACCAGAAACTACACCCGTCGTCACGGTGTTTCGAAACTCGCCCAACGCCGTGCCGATGGCTATAGCCATTTGTCCGACTTTTAGTTTCCCCGAGTCGCCCATTTCAATGGGTTTTAAACCCGGTCCGCCAGCTGGCGGATCAATTTTCAAAATCGCCAGATCATTGGTCGGATCGCGGTAAATTTTTTTGACTTCGTATTCCTTGTCATCTTTGGTGATCACTCGATATTTGGCTTCGGTATCAGCTACCACATGTTTATTGGTCACGATCAACCCATCAGAAGTGACGATAAAACCGCTACCTATATCCTGCTCGATTTGTTCTTCCTTACTAGGTTGTTGTTCGCGGAAAACATTAAACGGATCAAACGGGTCAATTTCAAATAGACGGGGCGTGCGTGCGATTTTGGAAATGCCGACCGTGACTACAGATGGTGAAACTTTGTCTACTACGTCAATGACCAATGACTCCTCATTTACGATCTTGGTTTTTTCAGTCAGTTGTGGGACTTCGACTTTGGGTAAGCCGGGAAGCTTGAGGTTGGTATTAATATCTTTCCAGGTAAAACCGAAGGCGCCGGAAGAAATCCCCAGACCAATTGAAACGATCAGAGCTGCGATCAACAACAAATTTTTGTGCGATTTCATACGGGTAAATCCTAAAACAATACTTGGTTAACTTTTACTCTAAAATCTAACTCTCATCTTAAGAAAATACTAAAATATTAAATTAGTTTTAGTTTGTCAATTCCTGTATCGCCTGTTCAAGCTGTAAATCAGCGCTCGCACTACTATCAGAATTTTTGACTTCAATGTCGGGCTTGATACCTGTGCCGTTGATCCACTCGCCGTTGGGCAATATCCATCGGGCGGTAGTAATATGAATCCCAGATCCATCGGCCAAATCTTCCGGCGTCTGGATCGAACCTTTACCAAAGGTTTTCTCACCGATGAGTGTTGCCCGTTTGTGATCCCGCAGCGCACCGGAAACGATTTCGGCAGCCGAAGCGCTACCTTTATTGATAAGTACTACCAAAGGCACATCCAGTAGCTCACCTACCTTGGTTACAGAAAAAGTTTCCCGTGTACCATCGCTATTTTCCTGGACGACGACGACTCCGGTTTTAATAAATTCGCTCGCGATATTGATCGAACTCTGGAAATAACCGCCAGGATTATTTCGCAAATCCAAAACTAACCCTTTGATCGGTGGTGATTGGTTTAGACTCGCGCGGGCCTGACTGACGACTTGGCTCCATTCATCATTGGTCGTATCTCCAAAACGATTTAGTTTTATTAGTCCGACTTCTGGACAGGCGGAAGTTTTGCAAGCCTCATCCCCAGCCGTTTTAATCTCAAACTCTACACTTTTAAGAAGAATTTTGTCCCGAGTGACGGAAATATCCACTGGATTTGACTCACCCTCATGGACTATTGACAAAGTCACACTGGTGCCTTTGGGTCCGCGAATTTTGCCCACAGCTTGCGGCACAGTCCAGTTAAATGTATCTTCGCCGTTTACTTTTATTATCCAGTCACCGGCTTGGATGCCGGCTTTTTCTGCCGGATGATCTTTGAGTGGGGCAATCACTACGATCTTGTCATTTTTGGCTCCTAGTTGGGCTCCTATGCCTTCAAATGTACCGTTTAGATCCTCTTTGAACTCACTGTTGTCTTTTGGCGGCAGAAAAACCGTGTACGGATCTCCAAGCGACCCTACCATGCCGGAGATGGCCCCGTAGACCATCTTTTGCGGATCAATTTTGTCCTGTTGTAAATATCTTTGTTCTAGGCGACTCCACACATCCCAAAACAAGGAAAAGTCCACATTGCGATTGGGAGGCGGCGAGGCATTGATGACGATTTTTTTCTCTTTCGTCAGAGTGAACTGAACCTGTTTTTGCCCCAGACGGTAGCCGACATTGCCGGAAAGCAAAACTAGGGCCAAAATGAGTGCCAACTTGCGAATATTTTGTAAATTGAACATAAGTAACTAGTCCAATACTAAAAGCTGCTTCCCGTCACCAAAGACGACTACGGTTTTCTTCTGATGTGGATGCACACTTTGAATATCTGCCACAATCAGGTACGGTAGTTTTAGGGCTGTTTCCTCAAGCGTCTCGGCTACGATCGCCACCGCTCCCAATGCATCAGCTTTGGCTACCACATCGCTATTTGCAGTTTTGAGAGCCAGTACGCAATTTTCTACAGCAATTGGCATAGTCAAGGCGGAAACCGTTTCGACCAAACTTAAAAGCGTCCCCGTCACTGGTAAACCGCTTCCGGAGTTGCCTGTGATCACTACTCCGCGCGGACTAAATGTAATTTCGCTGGGGGTCACATCTGTCACTATACCTTCAAACCAGGCTTTGATATCCATTTGTTTGTCTTCATGCTCGATCCCCACGATACCCTTGGCTTTATCAACAACGATCAGTTTTCCTGGAATGGGAGCTTTGACCACCCGCTTACTTAAAAAACCTGGCTTGCGGGCAATGACTTCTCCGAGTTTGATCAGAGTATTTTCAACCTGAACCAGGTATTTGCTGATTTTGTTGGGAGTCACACCCAAAATTTTGGCTAAGGGAAACTCGAAGATTTTCCGAGTTTGCTTTTTGATGATAATATCGCCGCGAGTTACTTTTTGGCCTTTGGCCACAGTTGGTCGATCGTTAGGGCCAAGTTTATATTTTAGATGAGTAGATTTTGACATTGGCAGAAATTGGTTTTATCCCCGGTTGATAAAAGGTAACAGAGCCAGATAGCGTGCGTGCTTGATCGAGAGAGCGATGTGGCGTTGGTGTTTGCTGCAAATCCCGGTTCGCATGTGCGCTAGTATTTTGCCGCGTTCACTTAAGTACCGACGCAAAGATTCATAGTCACGAAAATGTGGCTCGGTATCGGTTTTGCAATACGGGCAATTTTTGGGTACTATTTTTGGGCGTAATCGTCTTGGTAACATAAAAAATTCAAAAGTACTTTTAATTACAATTTTGACTTTTGCCTTTTAACTTTTGACCTTTTAAAAAGGTATATCATCCGGATTGATGTCTTCTTTAGGTGCTTCCGGTTCTGGTTTTTCTACGACTGTCTCGGTTTTAGTTGTTTTTGCTGCTGTCGTATCGTCTTGATTGCTGGTGGCAGTCGGTGGTTGACTATTGTTAACCATCGGCGCTGGCGCTGCTACCGCTGGACTCGGCATGCTTGCACCTTCACCTGATTCAACCATCCTGCGCGGATCCAAAATGATCATATCATCAATCACGATTTCGGTACTCGTCCTTTGGGCTCCGTCTTGGCCGGTCCAACTCCTAGTCTGAAGCCTGCCTTCAACGAACACTTTGCGCCCCTTTGTCAAAAGCTGACTACAAAGTTCAGCCAGTTTATTCCAGGATACGATCCGGTGGAATTCGGTTTCCTCTTTTTTTTCTCCGCCTTCTGTCGTCCAAGCTCGGTTGGTCGCCAACCCGAAAGAACAAACAGCTGTCCCTGACGGCGTATACCGCAGTTCCGGATCGCGGGTCAGATTGCCGATCAACATGACTTTATTTAAAGATCTGACTGACATAACCTCTCAAAAATTATCCAATTTCAAATTATCCAATTTTATTTGATGATTGGATAATTGGATTATTTGACAATTTGATTATTGTT
Source organism: Candidatus Gottesmanbacteria bacterium GW2011_GWC1_43_10 (assembly GCA_000995415.1). Lineage (GTDB taxonomy): Bacteria > Patescibacteriota > Microgenomatia > UBA10105 > UBA10105 > UBA10105. The sequence continues at coordinate 31,124 of LCEX01000005.1, read as the reverse complement.
TTGTTCTTCTTCTTTTCTAACCACTAACATACGTAAAATGCTTTCGTCTTGTTTAAATTTGGTATGCAAAAGATTGGGGTTAACCGTTCCGGCAATAGTAAAATAGAGGTAATGGCCTTCAGTTTGTTTTTTGAGAGGATAAGCCAATTTTTTCTTTCCCCAATCTTCATTTACCGCGATACTATAGCCTGTTTTTTCAAGCAAATCTTTGACCGCCTCTGAAGCCTTAGCTATGTCAGAACCCACTTTTACCACCAATACCAATTCGTACTGCATAAATGTGACTTTGATTTTAGCATAAAACCCGTGTTTCGCCAAGATCCTAAGTTTTTGGTTGTTTCACTAGCAGCTCTATGTTAGGATGAATAATTGCTTTTGGAGTTTTTTATGCAGCTCATACTAGTTAGCCTGATCTATCTCATTTTGGCCAAACCCGCTCACGCCTATCTTGATCCGGGCAGCGGCAGCCTGTTTTTCCAAGTCCTGATCGCAGGACTCCTATCCAGTCTGTTTATGGCTAAAAGTCTCTGGAAACGGCTGATCCGTTTTATCACCTCACTCTTCTCCCACCGAAAACCTAAATAGATCTTATTTAAAAACAGTCAGCCTTGCTTTTTACACAAATTAACCTATAATAAGAGCTTAATATGTTTAGCAGAGTGGAATCAGGGGTATGTTTAACCCTTGATGACAAAAATCAGAATACGCTAACAGTTTTTTCTGTCACGCGCCCAGACGACAAACCCGAAATAATACGACCCGGTACTAAACTTGACGATAGATACCGAGCAACCGATGTTAAAATTCCTTATCAAGAAGGTCTAGATGTATTTAGGGAAATCGAAGAGCGTTGGGGGGCAGATGACGATGCTTTGTATGAACAGTGGGTCGGTGGACAACGTGAGGTAGCCATCATTTTAGGCTATACTATTATAAAACCTGGAGATTCTGGTCATCTAACCTTATTTCGTCTTTATACTGCCTACTAAAACTGTGTGTCACCCCCCCCACGAGTGATTTGGTTAGACGCCTTCGAATCAAGCGTTAACTTTGAAATCTACCACATCTCCATCCTGCATCACGTATTCTTTACCTTCAAGCCTGACTTTGCCTACTTCACGCGCCTTGGTCCAACCGCCGACGCTTACAAAATCATCGTAACTGATCACTTCGGCTTTGATAAAACCTTTTTCAAAATCTGTATGGATCACTCCGGCTGCTTGGGGCGCTTTGGTGCCTTTTTCAATTGTCCAAGCCCGAGCTTCCAATTCTCCACCTGTAAGGAAAGAAATTAAGTTTAATTTTTGGTAGGCTTTTTGAATCAGCCTCTCCAAACCAGATTTTTCGAGCCCCAAACTTTGCAAATATTCTTTTTGTTCAATGTCAGAAAGTCCCGCCAGTTCTGATTCAATTTTCGCCGAAATCACGACCACATCATTACTATTACCATCATTCCCGCGTCCATTCTTGTCATTCCCGGCTTGACCGGGAATCTGGATCCCCGCTTTTCCACCAAAGGCGGATCGGCCTTTGGCCGACGCGGGGATGACAGAATTACTAGTCAATTCTTTTTCACCAACGTTTAGCACAAAAAGAACGGGTTTCATGGTAAGTAAATGTAAATCTTTGACTAATTCCTTTTCATGCAGATCAGCAATCACATCTCGCGCTGGTTGGGCCTGGTTAAGTGAAGTTTTTAACTTTTGAATAACTTCCCACCGTTTTTGCACTTCCTTTTCAACAACTCCTCTGGGCTCTGGTTGTTTTTCTAACGTTTGCAAATCAGCTAAAATAAGTTCTGCTTCAACTATCTCCTGATCGCGTTTCGGATCCACGTTTCCGGCCACATGAACTACATCTGCATCTTGAAAAGTCCGTACTACATTACAAATCAAATCCACTTCCCTGATATGGGACAGAAATTTATTTCCCAAACCTTCGCCTTGGGCTGCGCCTTTAACCAATCCCGCAATATCGACAAATTTCACAATCGCCGGCACGATCTTTTCAGTGTTAACAAGCTTTGCAATAACTGGTAAACGTTTATCCGGCACGGGAACCACACCCACGTTGGGTTCTATCGTTGCGAACGGAAAATTCGCCGCAAACGCCACCTGTTTTTTAAGTAGCGCGTTAAAAAGAGTAGACTTCCCCGCATTTGGGAGACCAATAATGCCTACAGAAAGATTCATTTGAAGAATTGTAGCACATTGCTAATCTAATATTTATGCCTGATTAAAGGAGTTCACTTTAGATCAAGTCGGCCATCAAAGAACCCTGGAGGGTATAAAACACTTAACTTTTGACTAAAACCGGAGGTGTCTAGCTATCCCACTCGTCGGGTGGGGGTGATACTTTCTCTAGTAAAAAGATGTCGAAGTTCGTATAATAACTACATGGGTTCTGATAAAAAAGTAGCGATAGTTACTGGTGGCGCGATGGGATACAAGGCTGGAGGAAATTCGATTGGCGGGGCCGTTTCTATAAGACTTGCAAAAGATGGGCACAAAATTGTCGTCGTTGACCTGGGAGAAATGGGTCAAAGGACAGTTGAGATTATCAAGGAAAATGGCGGTGAGGCGGTATTTATAAAAGCTGACGTTACCAAAACTGATGAAGTTCAGAAACTGCTTCAAGAAACAAAGAAACTCTACGGTGGACTTACTTGTCTGGTAAATTGCGTTGCCCGATATTCTCCAGGAATGGCAAAAAACGTTGCTGAAATATCAGAAGAAGAATGGAATGAAACCCTTGAGGTGAACCTAAATGGATACTTCAAGATGTGCAAGTACTCAATTCCTCTGATTCTAGAATCAGGAGGCGGGACAATAATTAGCATTTCCTCCATAGAAAGTTTTATTTCCCTTCCTAACTTCAGTGTTTATTCAGTATCGAAGGCGGCAATCGACGCCCTTACAAGAACCATGGCGGTAGATTTTGCGCCAAAGATTCGAAGTAACTCAGTAATACCAGGTTTTGTAAAAATCGCTAACTCAGAAAATAATAGAACGCCAGAACAACTTGAAGCCTGGTACAAAGACGTTGCCAAGCAGTACCCCATGCGCAGAGTCTGTGAAGTAGAAGAGATAGCAAACGTCGTCTCTTTTCTTGCCAGCGACCAGTCTTCATACATAAACGGTCAAAGCATTGTTGTTGATGGCGGGAAAACTATTGCAGATACTCACGAGTTTTAATTCAACTTCTATCCAAAATTAGAGTGGTGAGTTTTGACGTACGGCGCACGGGCTTTTCTAATCTGTCTCCAGTTATTTCTTTCAATTATTATTCTCGCTTTTCGAAGTGGCGGTAAGTACAGTTTGAAGGTGAAGGGGATAAATTGTTGGACTACGGCCTCCCAGTTCCAACTGATAAGTTAATATTTTATGTTGACTTTTGTGGCTATTTATGTTAATCTGTCAATACTAAACATGAAGCGGATATCTCGTATGTCCGCTTCTTTTTTTTGCCTTCATTTCATGAAGAGAATTGTAACACATTGTTAATCTAAAATTTGTGCATGATTAAAGCTCTTACGACTTCCTTTTCTCTCCCCGTCCCCAGAATACCTGTACTACCACCCTGCTCATTTTCTTCAAAACCTGTGCAAATAAGTGTATCTAACCTAGCTGCAACTATTTTATCTCTTAAATGTCTAAAAATAGATTTAAAAATGTCATAAGTAATATCTCTATTTAGTAATTTTGAGTAATCAGTCATAAGAATTGACTTACTAATTGTATAATCACCTAACTTTTCCCAATTTCGTAACAATAATTCGAACAGCGTAGATTGATACTTTTCATCACTCTTAACTCTTAAGACTAGTGGCTGAAACTTCCCATTCCTGCACAAAATCTCAAAAACACGCGTATCTGGATTGTATTCGTAAAATTTGTCATGTTATAAAGCCTTATAAGTTGATTCTCTTTCTAGTGCAGCTTTCAATGTTTTTATTTTTAATTCAGCATCACCTTGTACTCGTTGTAATTCTTCTTCAAATTTATTCCCTCTTATCAAGTCTCTTTCATCTCAAGTCTCTTTCATCTAGTGTGTCGTATTTATCTTCAACCTTCCTTATTTCATTTGCCAAGTCTCTTTTGATTATTGCTACTTTAGCATCAAAAAGCGCTTGAGTTTTACTATCCATATCAATCTCCTCTTATTTGCCAGATTATAACTCAAAATGGGAATCTACTTTTTCTAAAATTTAGTCTTAATAAATTCAAAGATTCGTGTAAAAGTATCTATCGCCATTAATACAAAAGCTATTCCAAAATAAAGCAAATATTTTTTTCTTGATCTAGAGTCTGACTTAATTAGTGTTTCAATAAATAAAACGATGGAAGTAAAAAATAGTCCGATTAAAATAACGGTTAAAATATTGAGAAGGGGTACAACCTCTGGCATTTGATCTGCATGAGTTATCTTAAATAATGAGTAAGTAAAATATGCCAATAGTGCTGGGATAATCCTATGGATACTGAACAATTGAACCTTACTTCTAAACCAAACAATAAAACCCGTAATTATGTAAATAGTAGTGATTATTAATATGCTAAGAAGTATAAGGTTTTTTTCGTAGTAATCCCCGCCAAAAATTTCAGTAAAAATATAGTCGACTGTAAATAATAAAAGTAGGGCTGCGAAAACTAACTTTATTTGAAGTAAAGAGTATATTACTTTTTTTTGTTTAATTGGAAATCTTTCCACAATAGCTTTCATATCTAGCAAAGTCTGTATTTAGTGCTTCTTCCCAAATTTCCTGCTGGTATCCACCTGCTGCAATAGAAATCTCAAGTTCTCTTTTGTGCGTTGCAATTGTATTTAAAACATATTCCACATCATAGTCAGGTACTGAGCATCCATATGTACAGTTACTCTTTTTCATACACTCTGACAAGGGTGAGCCACTTGGATAGTTTGGAAGTGCAATTTTCGCATCTGGTGCAACATAGCCTGAATAATTTCTGTTGTGTTCAATACACCAAGTTTTTTGAGAGCTCGCCATTAAATTGATATTCGCTTCATATTGATCGTAATTTGATTGCATTAGATTTTCAAATGCCGCTTTCATAACTGGGTCATTGTATTTGTTCACTTCTTCTTTTATTTTTACATTCCACTTTAATTTTGCATCAGCCTTGAATGATGCGGCATCTGCTTCACATAATTCAACCAAGTTCGCAATTTGTGAAGTTGCTTGAGGTAATCTTGTTTTAGTCCCTGCAACCATGGGACTTGCTTCCATCTTCTTTTTATATGCTTCAATATCTTTTAATAAAGATGAACCAAGCTTTTCAGTTTTGGGTGATGCTTGAGCCTGCCCATCTTTAAGTTTGATGTCAAATGTATTAATTAGAAGGAAAATTACTGCTACTGCAAGCAAAGTAATAATTGAAACAGGTAAGAATTTCATATCGTAACACGCATATAAGTCATTAGTTAATTTTACGTAATTATAAAGTTTATGACAGGTTAATACAACTTATAGTTAAAGCTAAATGCTCGCTTTAGGCTAGTGGAGTTATTGCTCATGGCTATCAATGAACTCCCACCCGACGAGTGGAATAGCTTGACACCTCCGGATACCAAATGGCTGCATACATAAACTATTTTGGGTGCAAGATGTATAGAAATGCATTACAATTAATCTGTCATGCCATACAATCCCCTCACCGCTCAAGAAAAACATATTATTGAAGACAAAGACACAGAGCCTGCTGGAAGTGGCGAGTACGATAATTTTTTTGTCGACGGGACTTTTATTTGCAAAAGGTGCAATGCACCCCTTTTTTCTTCCAAAAGTAAATTTGAGGCAGGTTGCGGATGGCCGGCATTTGATGAAAATTATCCAAATGCAGTTAAGCACCTTCCCGATCCGGATGGACAACGAACAGAAATCCAATGCGCCAATTGTGGTGGACATTTAGGACATGTGTTTATGGGAGAAAAATTCACTGAAACCAACACTCGTCACTGCGTCAATTCGCTTTCTCTTAAGTTTGTCAAAAAGGGAAATCAGCTCCCAAAAACCATTCGCGAAAAATGAATATTAAACTGAAAGAGTCCAGTCAATTTATATTCGATTCTTCAACTCTGGGGTTACTTTTGTCCAATGTCATCGTCATCGTTTTGGCTGTAGCCCAAAAGTGGGATATATCCACGGCACTTTGGGTCTATTGGCTGCAAAGTATCATCATCGGGTTTTTCAACTTTTTGCGGATTTTATCTTTAAAACACTTTTCGACCGAAAATTTTGAGATAAACCACCAACCTGCTTCACCCACAACCTCAACCAAACTCTTTACTGCCTTTTTCTTTTTGTTTCATTATGGCTTTTTCCATTTTATCTACGCCATCTTCCTTTCAGAATTTATTCCTCCAACCAACTTGCGATTTGCGGCAAGTGACGTTTTGCTAGGTGGAGCGATCTTTTTCGCAAATCATTTTTATTCCTTCCTGCACAATAGGATAAATGATCAAAAGTTGGTGCCAAATATTGGTTCTGTCCTGTTTGCTCCCTACAAACGCATTATACCCATGCATCTGACTCTGATTGTGGGCGCTCTTTTCCATGATCAGATCAAATTAATCCTGTTCTTGGGAATAAAAACTGTGGTAGATTTAGTCAGTCACACCGCCAAACACCAGGGGTCACCTCCCGCCCGACGAGTTGGATAGCTTTGGAGCTATCCAACTTTAAAATACTTCAGGATATCTAGGATCCCATTTTCATCAACTGATCGACCGATATAACCGTTACTCTTCCTGTTTTTAACGTACTCTTTCACTTTCTCTTCCGCATTTGCGACCGTCCCGATATATGTACATAGTTGCATAAATTCCAAATCGCTTAGCCCGTCTCCAATGCCCAACATTTTATCGAATGGAATGCCTGTATGTTTGGATATGTCACACGCTCCGGATTTTTTAGTTACTCCATTTTGAGTAACAACACCAAAAAGCGTCGGCGCATATGCAAGATTGCCACCCCATTGAAGCTGAAGTTTAGAAAAATTACTCATGAGAGACTCTATTGTTTGTTTGTCAAAATCATTAAAAGCTGCGGGCATTATTTTGACGATTTCGTTTTGCCGGACAAAATCCTCGAGAGAAGATACCTGTAGAGGTTTTGTATCAAGAATAGACATATTTATTTCTGTCAATTTGCAGAATGAACCTTTTTCAATTGCATAACCTACCGTGGTATATGCTTCTGTATACAATCTTCTCGCCCTGGTTTCTTTTACGAATCTCGCTCCTGACTCTATATCAATTGAGTGATTTTCAAGAATTTTATTTTGCACATGATTTATTACTTCTGCTCCACCGTTGGAGATATGTATTGTATCAAGTCCTATCTGCTTTACGAGGCGACTGATGGCAAATCCGGGTTTGGCTGTACATAAAGATACATATATTCCGCTTCTACTAATCGACCGCAACGCGTCGATGACATCTTTGTGAGGGACAGGAAAATTAACACCGGGTTTTCCGCCAACAATCACTCCATCCACATCAAGAATAATGCCTTTTATCATAAAGTAACATCCATTCAATATCCGGATTATATCTCAAAAAGAAAAACCTTGTATAATTCCACTCATATGTTCATCACAATCACCCGAAGACCACTCACTACAAAGGAAAGTCATATGCTTGCCGGAGAGACTAAACAATCTCTATACATCGGATATATCAAGCCACAGATATGGCAAGACCTTGGTGATGTCTTCATCGCCTGTTATAAAGGAGTGCTCATCGGAGTATGCGCTACAGTTTCTCTGGTTGGTTGGGTAAAGATTGGGCCGTTTATCGTTATGAGTTCTTATCAAGGGATAGGAGTAGGCAAACGACTACTGACCCACGTAACAACGTATTTCAAAAACATAAACGTCTATCTTGGAAGCTCTAATCCCAAAGTTATACAGATGGCAAGCAATCTAAGATTTCAAAATATCGGTTTTGTTAAACTTCCACGGGAGGTGAAACTATATCTTATCTCCTATCTCTTACAACGGGCAAGTTGGGAATATATTGTAGACGCTCTACGAAAAAAACTCACCAGCAAACATTTTGTATATAAGTACTTTATCAAACCGAAGAACTTTAAACTGTAACTCATTGTTTATACCGCAAGAATCAACAATGCTCTTTTGGATTTTAGTTTTCTGCTCGTTGTTTGAGGATATATCCGCACCCTACTGGAATCACCGGAATCAAAAGATATGTCACACCGATATCTTTCAGATAATCTATTAAGCTCATCTGCATCGGCCCCCACGAAAACATCAAAGCATCGATTCCCAGATTTACAGCCAACCAAATCAAGCCCAGACATAACCCAATATAAACAAAACGCTGTTTAACAATTTTAAAATATTTTACCGTCATCACCGTAGTTGCCAAAACCAAAGCTACGGGCATGATGCTTTCAAAAAGCGGCCGCTCGTTAGACCGCAACGGAAAAGCAAACATCGCCACCACAAATACAAATACCCAAATCCCAACTCCATACAATATTGCCTGTTTATGATTCATAGATATCTTTTTCACCTGCTTCCCACGCTCGGCGGCAAGTTAAGGACATTAAAGGATTTCCCGCCGGGAGGCAGGACATGGAGAGCCTGAGCTCCGGCATCAAACATTTGGTTATACATGATGGTTGATCCCGGATACTGCTTTTGCAAATCTCCCAAGGCCTTGACCAAATTTTCGGACTTTTGCGCAGTGTAATTTGGGGAAATTCCGTCATAAGCAACTGTATTGCTGGCTCGATCGATAGTCACCTGACCGGCACCACTTCGAACTGAATCCGGAAAATTACTCAAACCTTTACCTGTAAAAATATCTACCTGCTGCAAATCGAGGGTTTTTTGGTAATGTCCACTGTCTACTTGTTTCATCCAACCGTCACTCACCCACTGTTCAAGCGCATTTTGTCGCTCCCGCGCCATCCGATCAGCCTTCATCTGTTCAATTGGTGCATATTGTTTTTTGAGTTCGCCAAAAGCATGAGTATAATCAGCTTTGACTGCTTGAACATAACTGATTTTGCCCATCACATTATCGGCAACTATTGCCGGCTTAAGCCCTGAATGAAGTAGCGCCCGGTAACGCAAACCTTGGACTGTTTTGGCGGCTTTGGGTAGATATTTCATCATCCTAAGGGCATTTCCAGCTAGTGGCACCATACCAACTCCGGCCCAAAACCGATCCCACCCTTTGACGTCTTTTCTGGCCACATAATCATACCCGGTCCAAAACTCAAAACCACTTTTGACGTTGCCAATCCCAGGCAGCAAACTGAGTGTAGCTGATAAAGTCCCGCCTACCCAGGGCGCAAGTTCTTTATTATAAAACTCCAGGAAACGTAAAAATTGGCCCCACAAAAATTTGTCTACCAACAGAGGGTGTTTGCCAAAAAATAACGGCAGGCTCCACAAAACGTTAAAAACAGCCATGTGCGAAAGTAAAGTGTTGGTGTAACTCACTACTCTATTTTCCTGATCCTGACTTTGCCATTGTTTATTGCGGTAAAAGGCAATGATCTGGTAAATCACTACTAAATAACCGATGAGACCCACAACCAAAGTCAATGGACTATTGGCAATGGCGCTTGTTAGTTGCCTAGGTAAATATGCAGAAAACAAAAATAACCACATATTATAAAGTTGGGTCAAAAGCAACCCTAAGGCAAATATGGCTAACATTTTTTGGGTACTGTTGAGACGGCTAAATTTGGGCAGTGGACCCCTCCAGACTTCGCCAATATTTGCGGGAATAAAAACCGGCTCTCGGGCAAATCTGACACTCGCGATGGTGTAATCCCGACGGACTTGCAAAAGTTTTTTGATATCTACTGCTTCATCATTTTCCGCTGTCGCAAATGCCAGTTGCCGGCGCAGTCTAAAATAATCAGTCAGGGCAAACCAATGCTTCCTGCCAAATATTAAATTTGTAAACATTTGCCTAAGTTCCCCAAAGAAAGAACGCTTTTTTTCATGAGGCAACAATAGTTTTTCATCTTTGGGCAAATGCCGGTTGATGAGGATCTCATCCAAAACCAAGGCAATGATGATACTTAATGTGAGAACGTAGCGAATCCCTATACCCTGACCATACCAGGGGTAGAGAAATGACAACCAGGAATCAGAATTGTTTACCAAACTATGGTCAACTATTACCCAGAGAAGTAACCCAACCGGAACTAAGTAGACGAATAAATTTTTCTTGCCAAATTTGCGCGCCACTCCCACGCCGAATCCAACTAAAGCTGTCCACATCAAATGTCCTGCCACAAACTGGCCAGAATAAATATAATTAGTCAGATTCCCCACACTGCGTTCACTAGGCAACCAAATAGTTAATAACTCGGGTATGTTAGCCAAGTTATATGCTGGGAAAAATTCATTCATTTCAGTTAGTCCTAGCCCTACTGCCCGAACCGCATCTTCTGTAAAACCGTATCCAGATCCAGCTGCTGCTGCCAACAAAATTCCGTCAATGATACTGGTCGTTTTCCCCAGTCGGGTAAAAAAAAGCAGATACACAACAAAAGCGATCTTTAAAACTTCTTCAGCCACCGGCGCGGCTGACAATATGCAACTGAAAAAGTAACCAAGCATGGTAAACCAAAATTCCAATCATAAGTTCATTTTTTTAAATCCAATTGTTGCCAAAGCAATAGTCCGGTAACGTTTCCTGAAAGCAAAAGTAAAGCCGCCACAATCGGCGCTATATCTTTGAGTGCCAAGACAAAAGAACCGGGCACAAGTCTTACCATCATCACAAACATCCACACACTTAAGCCCATTCCCAATCCCACAGCTAGTTTGGAAAGTACCCGATTATTTGTCAGTAATAACCCGACACAACACACGAGTAGTACAAAAAACCAAACGGAGAAAGCTTCGCCTCTTGCTACCAATTGCCAACCAGTGATACTTCCGCGAACTGCTGGTAACCAGGGAAAAAACCCGAGAGCCAAAACGCTGACGTCAAATCCCAATGTCAGATACCTAAGTTGCAGTAATTTCTTTTTGCTAAAGGTGAAATAAAAATGGCTGAGTAGCCACCAGGAAAGTACCCCCCAAGTGATCCAAAAAAACGCAGTTTGCATAAATTTGTTCTACCGCAAACACCCTCTTCAATCTAAGTTTACTTAACATTTACCCATTTATCCTCAAGCACATCGTAACGGGAAATTTGCCCATTTTTGACGCGGTAACGGTTGAAAGTCGTCCGATGATCTGGAAAAAATTCAAATACCACGACTACCTCTTCGTCGCCAAACCCTTCCATGCCAATCTGAAACGTGGATTTGCCATTATCGGAAACAGCTTGTTTGAATTCTTTGACTTCTTGTAAATTTAAGACTGCGGCAATGGCTTTTTGATTGGTTTCACTTGTATCACTCGTGGATATTGGCAGGTTGGTTTCTTTAGTAGGTAGCGAGATGGGTTTTTGCCCAGGTGTCAATTTCGACCATAAAAATGTGGCAACTATTATGAGTAGTAATACTCCCACCCATTTTAGGTTGGTTTTGGAATAACTTTTGGTCTGATTTTTAGCCATTAAATTAGTAGGCCTGTCCTCCAATTTCCCTCTACTTTAAACGTACATAACCCAAGCGCACCTGTCAATACCCATGTATCTTTTTACAACTGGGTAAGTTTTAAATCGTATTGTTGGATATGTTTTTTTGTTGGCGCGCCTTTTAGATAAACTTCTTGGCATTCTTTGACCAACACACCTCTTATTACTTCAATCCGAAATTTTGGCTGTTGGTAAAACTTTGGTAAATGTGAAAGCAGATCAAGTCCACCACTGTGGTCCGGATTAATTCCAGTCACCACCCGTTTTATTTTCATTACCAGTATGGCTCCAACACACATGGGACAAGGATCATAAGTTGTATACAGCACTGCCTGATGTCGGTTTTTTTCAAGCACATCTTTAGCCTGTTCAAGCGCCAGTAGTTCTGCATGAGCCAGGCGATTTTTGGTTGAGTAACCGGAGTTATGACCACGCCCAATTATTTTGTTATTGAGAACTATGACACAACCCATTGACCAATCACCAGTTTTGATAGCTTTTTCTGCTTCTTTGATGGCCTCTCGCATGAATTGTTTATCTTTAGAATCTTTCATGGGGAAATTGTAACACAGCCTAGATAGGTTTCTAAATAAAAATGGTCCCTTTCTGCGCTTTAATTGGTTATGATTGCGGGGGTTGGAGGGAATCCGAATTTATTACTTAAGCAACTTCACAAATTGTTCCTCAGTTAGTTTTGCTCTCCTAATTTGAGATTTGAGGAGAAATCTCGCCACTTCTTTATGAAGTGGAATTGAAAGCGTGGGATATCCGGTTCTTTGAAGAATAGCATGGTCACCGGATGTATGAACATGTGTATATCCTGATTTGATAAACGCCTTGACTGCTTTACTACCAGAAATGTTTGCGAGTTTCGGCATATATGAAAGTGGTTATGCGGAGGCTAACGACATCGGAATACTGATGACTTCCTGAAAGATTGATTTGTTAGTTTCAGATTTCTCAATCGCTTCCATATATGCTTTAATTGCCTTTTTGGCGTTTGCTAAAGCCTCTCTTTTCGTTTTTCCCTGACTCATACACCCATATAAATTAACCACATCAGCCACATACCCTTTGTAGGCTTTATCGTAAGTCAAATCAATAAGATAAGAAAGATTTTTTGTCATAATTATTCCTCCAAATACACACAAAGTATAACACAAAAACGCGAAGGTTGGAGGCTTACCCGCCCTTTGTCCGCAAAACAAAAAACCCTCTCTACTTTCTCAAACCAACTCAACTGGCGTATACGCTTGACGCGGCAGTTGAGAGAGGTTCTCGATTTCAAGAGGGCTCTTGCACTTCTTTTCTTTTGCGGAAAGCTGTACTGCTTTAGGCAGTATTTACCACTTGTCGTGGTTTTGTTGACCGATAACGGGGTCACCGTCGACTTTCGTCGCCTCTTGCGAGTTTATATATAAATTTGTCAGTCGGAGCTGCTGGCGCGATGGCTGCTGAGGCCAAGAACGCTGAACAGGATACTCAACCCAACCGCATGCCAGAACGGCAGAGTACCAGGCAGCAGGTTGTGAGCGACCGCTCCATTGAAGACGTCAGGAATCACCCATCCCCATACGAGGGAGATGAAGAAACCTGAAATCATCACCAGGATCGCCCAAAAAGGCAGCAGGACTATGGCTGCAACGACGGAAATGACGATGTTCCCGACAAAGCCAACGTCCGAACTTTTCTTACTCTTGCTGCTTGCCGTAGCCCCAGTTAGGCCTAGGATGCTGAACAGGATGCTCAGCTTTAAGGCCTGAACGATGGTCAGGGACGCAGGCAAGACGCCTTGCTCGACCGCAGAAGCAAATATTTGCGGCACGATCCAACCCCAGACCAACGTCATGATGAACGCCGAGATCACTGTCGCGATCGCTATCAAGGTCAGAAGACCTAAGCAACCGAGACCAATCTCACCCCAATCCTTATCACGACTGTAACGCATTGTAGCCTCCTATCAGGTAAAGTAACGTTTCACACATGTGTGTGGCTTTCCGAATGGATAGCTTTCAAGGCACATTAAGATACCCTAGAAGCTACCCACTCAGTAGAAAAGGAGGCTAAATATTCTTTCCGCAAACTGTTAAGGTGCAAGGAAAATGTCTTTGTAAACCACCAAAAAAAGCGCGGCAATAGAGCGCTGGTTTTAATGATTTACATGAGGGGAAGTTTACTAAGAGAGAGAGAATGTCAAGTCTATAGGTTTATATATGTAGGAAAGACGAAGATAATATGAGGCTATATTATGGATAAACACATAAAATAGACCCTTTTATAGGTCTCCTAAATTTTTAGTTGCGATGGTTGGGTAAAATGAAACTCCTCGCTCAAGGCACAAGGTATCCCTGTCATCCCCGACCTGATCGGGGATCTTATAGATTCCCGCTTTCGCGGGAATGACAAGTACGCCGCAAGCGACTAGGAATTACTGTTATGGATAGCTTAAAGCAACACAACTTGTTTGCGAAAAACCAGACTAAAAAGGATGCAGTAGACTGGCATTTAACCCACAAGATGCCCAAAAATCCCACCCTTGCCGAACGTATTGCGTGGCACACGGATCACAAGAAGTTTTGCGCTTGCCGCCCCATCCCCAAAAGTCTAGAAATCTATTTTAAAACGAATTGATTCAGGACTTATGCGGTGCGTCATTGCGAGGAGCGTAGCGACGCGGCAATCTAATATTCTTGAGATTGCTTCTCCGCCATCCGCCAACTGGCGGAGGCGGATCGCAATGACAATCTAAGCAACAAAACATTGCGTGACTCATGTTGATTGATACTTTTGCCGTAGATAGAAAATTCCTATTTAAACCTCATCACCGGAAATGTTGCAAGTATGGCAAGAGCTGCCGACATATAAAAAACCACAGTGATCCCAAAATGGTCAGCCAAAATTCCTGAAACAAAGATAGTGGCTGCGCCGGCGATTTGAATAAACATTTCGCTGGCTTCAAATGCCTTTTCATAGTGCGTTTCGTGAATCACATCTGAAATCAGTGTCTGTAAGACCGGACTAGTACCTTTGGTAAATATTCCCAGGACCAATGAAATGAACACCAATAACACAAATGAATCGGAAGCTACGAGTATGAGTAATATGGCTGCCATGGCAAATTCTGAAAGGATAAATACTTTGCGGTTACCAATAATATCTGCTACTCTCCCCAACAAAAATTTTCCTAATAAACTTCCCAGAAAAAAGGCGCTGGTAAAAATCACCAGCTGGGCGGGTTTGATGCCTCGCAACAGGAGAAGAAATGGTAAAAATAGATAAATATTGCTGCTAGCGAGCGTATCTCCCATAGCCGCTAGCAACACTTTTCTAAATTTTATGTCTGCAAGAAGTACCAAAGAGCTTTTTAACCAAGCGCGTTTTCCCAGCCCTATATCACTCACTTGGCGACTGTTTACATATACTTCTTTGGGCCTACCAAATTGACTGATCAAATAAATCATAAATCCCGCTAGAGAAAGAACGACCATCACTATCCTCCACCCAAATGACGGGATAAATAAAAGTGCCAGAGTCGGGACGATCATCCGCCCAATATCTCCAAGCGACATAAAATTTCCCATGTTTTTGCCTTTGGTCCCTTTGTCTGAAATTCTCGTAACAAGAGCAAAACTCACCGGATGAAAAAAAGCAAAACCGATAGCTCCGGCATAAAAAGCCATCAAAAGTAGAAAAAAATGTGGGGAAAGAGCGATGCCCAAAAACCCGAGCGAATAAAGAATTAAGGACATGAAAAGCAATTTGAATCCCCCAAATTTGGCGGCAAAATAAGCCGAGGGGATAGCAAACATCGTCCCGATAAATGTCTGGGACGAGCCCAAAATCCCAACTTGGGTCAAACTCAACGACAAATCCTTGGCTACAAAAGGCAATATCGTCGTCGCAGTAGTCCGAAACCCGTCGTTTAAGATATGAAGTAGTGAAAGCGTCAAAAGTTCAGGTTGCACCGCTTAAGTATACCAAAACGAGATATTCACCTTACAAACGAAGTTTTTAGAGCCTGTTTGAAAACTGTCTTATTTACTCTTGAATACAGTTTTCATTACAGGCTCTTATGAGCTATTTATCCTTTGAATACCAGTTTTCAAACAGCCTCTTAAGCCCGGATGTGATCCCAACCTTTGGGGTTTAGCGGCAACAACTTGCCGGATGTGGTTTTGAGTTTGAGTCCGGCATTTTGGGGTGTAATTTCTCCGATCACACTAAACGGAGTGTTTTCTGTCCGGGCGAGCTTTTTTATGAGTTCCAGCTTATTCGGGTGAAGCGTAAATAACAATTCATAATCTTCGCCACCGGATAAAACCAAACGCAGTGTCTCCTGCTTGGAATAACCTGCAACATGCAAGTTGTGATCGATAGGCAAATTTTGCTGCCAAACTACTGCTCCAACCTGGCTTGCCTGACACAAACGCTGTAAATCCAGTGCCAAACCATCACTTATATCTAGTCCGCTGGATGGCAATTTTTCCTGATTTATAGTTTGGGCAAATTTCAGTCGGCAAACCGGAAGTTCCTTAGCCTGCTGGATTTTATTTTCAAGTAATTGTTTCACTTCACTAGCCATCCTGCCCAAACTGCCTGTGACACAGAGCAAATCTCCCATTTTGGCTCCGCTCCGAAGTAGTGGCTGTTTGTGAACCCGGCCTAAGATCATCAGAGTAATACTAAAGACTGCTCCTTGAGTGATGTTTCCGCCACAAATCCTGACTTTGTACGGCCCAAACTCCATGAGTAAACCTTGGTACAACTTATCAACAAAACCTTTTTGCCACTGGTTGGGACGCATGATCAAAGAAACCAAGGCAAATTCCGGCATGGCGCCCATCGCTGACATATCTGATAAATTGGTCAGGGCAGCTTTGCGCCCCAGATACTTCGGGGTCACCCATGTATCTTGGAAATGCACATTTTCAACTAGCATGTCTGTGGTCGCGACCAACTTCTGTCCGCCAAAATCTACTACTGCAGCATCATCGCCAATCCCTATATCACCCGAATTCTTTTGGAGTAAAGGCTTAATAAACTCCACGAACTCGTCCTCGGATGTAAAATTTTCCTCCTGCGACAATTTAATTTTCCTCATTTGGCTTTTGTGAGTTGGCATGCTCCAAAGTTAACAAAATCGGCAAGTATTTGCAAAGAGGTAACCGCATTCCGAAAATTCCTCCTTGAAAACTGCCCCGGACAAGTATTATAAAGTGGTGTGTAGATTACACGTCTTGCCCGAAGGAGGATTTATGGTCAAAAAAAATTCACGTCATCCCGAATACCAATACTTGAATCTGTTGCAAGATATTTTGGACAACGGTATTTGGAAAATCAGCCACTCGACTGGAGTAAAGCTCAAATCCGTGTTTGGCCGGCAAATCCGCTTTGATTTATCTCAAGGATTTCCGCTTCTGACTACCAAAAAAACTTTTTACCGCGGGATCATCCATGAACTGATTTGGTTTTTGTCAGGCGACTCCAATATCAAATATTTGGTCGAAAATAATGTCCACATCTGGGACGAGTGGGCTTTTAAAAAATATGATTGGGCTGTTAAGGATGGAAAAGCTAAAAAAATGACATATGAAGATTTTTTGGTGCGTATCAAAGCCGATAAAAAATTCTTAAAAAAATGGGGCGAACTTGGCCCGGTTTATGGCGTCCAGTGGCGGAAATGGCCCGTGAACAAACGTAAAACTGTCGACCAACTAGGTTGGGCGATCGAAAAAATCAAAAAATATCCGCAGAAAAAACATTATGTGGTTTCTGCCTGGAATGCGGGTTGTATTTATGAAATGAGTGGCTCACACAGTGCCTCGATGGTGATTGCCCCCTGCCATACCATGTTCCATATAAATATCACCGGCGATAAACTATCACTCCTTCTTTATCAAAGAAGCGCCGATATGTTTTTGGGCGTACCGTTTAATATCGCGAGTTACGCTCTGCTTACTTTGATGCTGGCCCAAGTCACCGGATACAAGCCGGGTGAATTTATCCACACTTTTGGCGATGCCCATATTTACGAAAACCATTTTGCTCAAGTGAAGGAACAACTCAAACGTAAGCCGCGGCCGTTTCCGATCATGAAAATCAATCCCAAAGTCAAAAAAATTGACGATTTTAAATTTGCGGATTTTGAAGTGGTTGACTATGATCCCCACCCGCCGATCAAAGGGGAAATTACGGTCGTTGGAGGATTTTAACGTTAATCATCGTCATTCTGGTAAGGTCCGATGGCCATCGGACCGCATCCAGAATCTATAATATAACGCATTTCGTCTGATTCTGGACACTTGTCCGCCTTTGGCGGAAGCCAGAATGACGAATTGTTTATTCCAAAAAAGATGAAACCTACAATTTCCATTATCGCTGCGCTTTCTGAAAATCGCGTCATTGGAAATAAAGGCCAAATACCTTGGCATATTGCCGAGGACATGAAACGATTCAAGGAATTAACCACCGGGCATCCGGTAATTATGGGCAGAAAAACTTTTGAATCAATCGGCAAACCGCTACCCAACCGCACAAATATTATAATTACCTCAAATCCCGATTATCACCCACCCGATTACCCACCCGACGAGTGGAATAGCTTGACACCTCCGGATTTACATACTGTTCACTCATTAAACGAAGCTCTTGAACTTGCAAAAAAACATGAGCAAAATGAAATTTTTATTATCGGCGGCGGCAAAATTTATCAACAAGCGTTGTCGATTGCAAATAAATTGTATTTAACCCTGGTTAAAGGAAATTTTTCAGGTGATACTTTTTTCCCCGACTATTCGGAATTTAACCGGGTTCTTTCCAAAGAGAACAGTAAAAATGCAGAACATGAGTATAGTTTTTTGGAGCTAAGTCGCGGATAAAAATCATCTCCGATCATTTTTCCCTTGCTGGCATTCTCGGGTGATAAGTTCCGGATCAACTTCCGCTTCATTTTTCAATCGTTCCCGCATGGCTTTCAATCCTCGCCTAGAAAGACCTTCTCTTCTCAAATCTGCCAATAGACGACAATAACCAGACATGCCAAAAACTGGACATCCGGCTTCTCTGCAAAACTCTGGCCGCTCTTTTCCCATAATCTAACTAACTGTTATTTTTAAACTCATTCACTACCTCTTCCACTTCCGCTACCGACTGCGCGCGCATCAGCTTCTCCCGCAAACTACTGGCTCCGGGAAAACCCTGGCAGTAAATTTTGTAGAACTTTTTTAGTATCCCGAAGTACTTTTTATTCCCCCAGGTTGTATCAAATAATCGCGTATGTTTCAATAGTAAATCCAGTCTCTCTCCGACACTCACCTCCGGATTTGGATTTTTTGAGTTAAAAACCCAAAGGTTTTTGAAAATCGCCCGACCGATCATCACTCCGTCAACTTCGTATTGTTTCGCTTTTCGAAGTCCGTCTGCGCGATCTTTGACATCCCCGTTACCGATAATGAGCGTCTGTACCTTTTTCACATCGGAAGTGGAAGTTGTATCACTTCCGATGTGAACCTGTTGCAACTCGTCGCGCATCTTCACCGCTTTTCCTATCTCATCCCAGTGTGCGTTTACATCTGACATTTCGCGCACAGTTCGGCCGTGGATAGTGAGCGCGTCAAGTTTTTGTTTCAGCAAAAACCCGATCCAGTCGTCAGTCACAATCGAATTATAACCGATTCGCGTCTTGATGCTCACGGGCAACCCATTCGCCCCTTTTTTGGTGGCAGTGATAATTTCAGCAGCCAATGATCGATTTTCGATGAGTGCGGCACAGGCGCCTTTTTTTATCACATTTTTTTCCGGACAACCCATATTGATGTCAATTCCGGCAAATCCCATACCTACTAATTCTTTGGCTATTTGATAAAAATTCTCGGGCATTAGACCCCAGATTTGAGCCACAATCGGCTGTTCTTTGGCGCTAAATTGTAACCGATGGATGACTTTTTCCCGACCCTTTGAACATAACCCGTCGACATTGACAAACTCCGTGAAAAAGACATCAGGTTTTCCCAAATCAGCGATAACTTGCCGGAAAACCGTATCCGTCACTTCTTCCATCGGTGCCAAGGCAAAAAAAGGTTTGGGTAATTTTTTCCAAAAATTTGGCATACATTTAGGGAATGGCAGCGGTGACTTGGGAGAGTGTAGTAAATACGCGATCAGCCTGAGAAAAATCCGCATCCGGATAATGAGTATTTGGCACGCATATCACCTGGATGCCGGCGGCTTTTCCGGCGGCGATGCCGTTAACCGAGTCCTCAATCACCACACACTCCGCCGGCTTTAAATTCAGTTTCATAAGTGTCATCCGATAAACGTCCGGATTGGGTTTGCCGCGTAAAACATCTTCGCTAGTCACAATGGTTTTAAAATATGTTTGCAGTGTGAGGAATTTCCTAAAAATTAGTCGCACATAATCCCTGTCTCCACTTGTAGCTAGCGCCAGGATAAGACCCCGGAGTTTGAGTTTTTCCAGTAAGGGAAGAACGTCCGGAAAAAGTTGCAGCCGTTCCTGGGCCAATTGGAAATAAATCTGCTGCCGCTTACGGTAGAGATCTTCAACCCTACCGGGCAAATCGAAAATATCCTTATATTCGCGGATGATATCAATGATCCGCATCCCTTCCCGACCCGACTTGGGAAATAAATATATCTTACCAAAACTTTCCAAAAATAACCGCATCGCCTCCTGTTGCAGAGGCGTTGAATCCACGAGTAACCCGTCCAGATCAAAAATCACAGCCTTGATCATAACCAATGTATTATATACTCGGCATCAAACATGTTTACTTTGTTATCTGCTGGTTCGTAGTGAGCGTCCGCTGGAAGTAAATAGTTTCCTAGCAGTGTTTTAAGATCTATGGGAGTAAAACTGGGTGAAGGTACTGGTGAAGCCACGTCTGTCACTGTCACTGTTTTAGTCAAGGTTTCCCCAAACAAACCAAAACCAAAATGGTCCATGGAAATCGTCAGATCGTAGCTGCCAGCCTGACTTGGGGCCGTGATTGAAAACGTAAATACTTTCTGTTGACCCTGGGCAATCATATCGGAAGTTGCCAAGTCAACCTCAAAGGCAGACGTCCAATCCGGTGTCACCTTGAGCCGATACCAACCTTGCGCATTTTCAGTCAAGGTTTGTTGCGTCCATGGTGCTCCACCTGTATTTTTGAAAGTCACCGTAGCTGTGGTGACCTGATTTTTGGCCATTTGATTGGGAAGTGTGTTTCCAAGAAGTTGCGCATCTTTCCCATATACCTCCCCAGCTCTTAATGGATCCACTTTGGTGGCGGGTGGCAATGTCGGCAACACAAAAGTAGTTTTTGCCAAACTGGTAGCTAGCATTTTTAAATATTTATACGGATCGGTTGAGGTATCATCATCCCATGTCACCGCTGGTTCAATAGTTTTACCTTCTTGCCATTCGGCTTGGGTCACAAAAGAAATCACCGGTCGCGGCCGGATACCCTGAAACACATCAATCGCCTTGGTAAAACGCTGGCCTTGATTGCGGCGATATATACGTGAGTCGTCACCATTGTAGTAGTAAGCTTCAAACCCGGAGATGACTCCCATCACCAAACCTTTTTGTTGCGAATTGAGTTGCTGCGCTACTCCGGAATAAAAGTCTATTTTCCCTTGAGTAGTAGTATCATCAAAAATTGATCCGGTAAGTCCATATCCATCAAGGAAGGCAGAAATCGGAACTCCATTCCAAAGAGCATAATCATCAAATCGATCGTTATAACCGAGCCAAAAAACAGTTTCTCCCAGGGTACTTTCTACTTCGTGCAAAGCCGTGGTTAACTCTGCTAGGCGATTTTGCTGTTTGTAAATAAATACCATGGGTAGGAAATAAACCATTTTGCCATTTATTCTTAAATAAGTAGGTTCAGTTTTAAATGTTTGCAGTATCGCATTGGCGTGGTTTTTCATGCGCTCGGTATTTGGGGGCTGGCTCAAATCCCAATCATAAGTCATTTCATCAGTCACATAAAATTTAAAGCCTGTTTGCTGAAAATACGGTATCAGATCATTGACCAGCGTTTTCCAGCCGCCATAATACCAATTGTCTTTAGGCACGGGTGGAGCTTGCGGTAAAGCGTCACTCCAAAAACCTATTCCCCAACCTTCTACACCGGCTTTTTGCTGCGAATCTATCAAATACTTCATCATCTCCACATTCGAATCGTCATAAATACCCAAATAGGGATATGTAAATCCATCGCCGTTGCCGAACTCTCTGCGCCACGGCTCAGGACCGACTATTCGGCGCGGATTGGCGCTTCCGTTTACGCCCGAGCAAACATAACATTCATTCCATCCTTCGAAATCATAACTGTACGGCCCTCCCCAATAAGTTCCGGTTGGTAGATGGTGATATAAGTATTTGTGTCCGATAATCCACGGCTTACTTACCAGAGATAGACCGTCAAATTGATATTGAATCGATCCGATAGTTTTATAATAAACTTGGAGTCGGAGCTGGTTATGTCCGGGTTGGGCGATCTCAAAAGTCAAATTTAATCTCTGCCACTCGCTGCTGCCCGTAATAATCCCCGTACCAAAACTTTCCTGAACTTCTCCTCCAAGCGCCCAGACGACAAATTCAGCACTACCTCCTTGAGGTGAACGGAAATATATTTCCGCGCTATAACGCTGTCCGATCACTGTGTTTTCCAAAACATCATAGGCTACAGTCAGCTCATCTCCCAAGTCACTTACGCAGCCACTACAAGGAATGCTCGTATCTAACCAATAGTTTCCGGCTTGGGCTCCTGGGTAAACACTATTTGGATATACTGCCCGATTGACCTGGCCAAATAACCAACCGCTCGCAGTACCATCTTCAAAGCCGCCGTTATTTACCAAATTGTCTGATACGCCCAAAGCGCGGGATACCGGAAACCCGATAAATAATAAACCTATGACAATAATCGTAGTTGTAAATTTCATCCCCAGACTCATGGCAGGATTTAAAAACTGCTTCATCAAATTTATTTTAACGTATCTAGAGGAAATTTTCTGCCTGAAGTTAAGATCTTTTCCGTATCTTTTTTGCTGATCGTCACTGTCCCAAGTCCCATGATTTCTACCTCTTTATTCACCCAATTTACCATTAATGCTGTTTGTTCATCAACCCCCAGGATCGTGGTTTCTGTTGGCAACATTTGACGTAATTTTTCAAACCGCTTTACTCCCATCCAACACCTGGAGGTATCAAAATCTTCACCTTCTTGATTGTTCCAATGCGGAATAATCGTGAGATTTAGTCCATACGATGAAAATAAATCCAAACCCGGTAACCAAAACAAATCCTGTCCGGTCTTGAAAATCTCATACACCGGTAAAGTGTATTTACTTACTGCGACCGCGGTGGCAGAACCCAAACTCAAAACTACTCCTACCTGATGTGCAGAGATCATCTCCTTCCAAACCAAACTGTCATTCAGATGTTTAATCGCATAACTGGGACTACCTGCCCCGCAATAGATCATATCCTGTGCTTTGATCAGTTCGGCATTACTAGGATCATTGGTTGAATGTGCGCCGTCTTTTCGCCAAGCGCGGATCATGGTGACTTGCGGTTTAAAGTTGGACAGACTTTTTTCATAAAAGGCCTTCATGCGCGCGGGCCAACTGTTGATCGCATTGACTTCAAATCCGGTGGGAGTTTCCAAAATTCCCATCCTGACCGGGGCTTTAAGTTTGGCAAGTTTTATAACGTGTTCCTGGATTTTTCTGCCAGTGGGAGACATTTCACCAGATCCGAAGAGAAGGATCAAACCGGGCTTAATAAATTTATTGGTGTCATTCCGAGCGGAGTCGAGGAATCTTGACAACCCAAACTTTGTTGAAGAGATCCCTCCACGCTCCGCCAGTGGGCGGATTGGTCGGGATGACTTCAATAGGTCTTTTTTTTTACGCGAGTGCCGGAAGCCACGTCTTCCACGGTATAACCCGCGACCTCAATTTGTTGCCGCACACTATCTGCTTCGCCAAATTTTTTCTGGGTGCGTAGTTCTTCCCGTTTTTGCAGTAAGTTTTTTATTTCATTGGGCACATCTGTCTCAACGCCATAAGTATCCGAAATACTGCTCAACCCCAACTGCAAAATTTCATCACAAACCATTAGTAGATCATATTTGTCTTCTGACGGGATATTGGTTTTGACGATTTCCCAAAGCACGCCCAAAGTTTGCGGTGTGTTTAGATCAAAACGAATCGTATCTTTGAAACGTTTGCGTAAGTTATTTACCTTATCCAGTTTTTCTGAAGACAATGCGCTGCGAACGGAGTCCTTGGCATGTTTTTTGATGGCTGCTACCTGACCCCAAAGTTGCGCGAGGGCAGTCTGGGCGTTAGTCAGTGCCTCCCAAGTGAAATTACTTTCTTGGCGATAGTGTGTCTGTAAAAACAAGTAGCGAAGTGCAAGCGGTGCAAAGCCTTTGTTTTTGATATCATCCAGCGTATAAAAATTGCCCAATGATTTACTCATCTTGACTCCATTGACCAATACAAAATTATGATGCACCCAAAATTTGACAAATGGCTTGCCGGTGGCTGCTTCTGACTGGGCAATTTCATTGGTGTGATGGATTGGGATATGATCAATGCCGCCGGTATGAATATCAAACGATTCTCCTAAATACTTCATGCTCATAGCCGAACATTCGATATGCCATCCGGGAAAACCTTTACCCCAAGGACTTGCCCATTCCATATCGCGTTTGGTACCAGGTGGCGTCAACTTCCAGAGAGCAAAATCCGTCGCATGTTTTTTCCCCGGTACAGTCTCCACTCTGGCTCCGGCTAATTGTTTTGTGGGATCCATGCCGGATAATTTTCCGTAAGTGGGAAATTTCGTGGAGTCAAAATAGACACCGTCAGAAATAGTGTAGGTAAAGCCTTTGTCTTCAAGACGCTTGACCAACTCAATTTGTTCTTTGATATGATCGGTCGCGCGACATACAATATCAGGTTTTCCTACATTGACGGCTTGCATGGTTTGGAAAAAATAGTCTTCGTAAAATTTGGCGACCTCCCAGGCGGTTTTGCCTTCGCGCTTGGCGCCTTTTTCAAGTTTGTCTTCACCGGTATCGGCATCTGAAACCAAATGACCGACGTCGGTGATATTCATCACATGTGTGACTTGATAATTTAAATAGCGCAGTAGTCGGACCAGTACGTCATCCAACACAAATTTGCGGATGTGGCCAATGTGGGTGTAATCATATACAGTCGGACCGCAGGCATAAATCCCCACTTTCTTATCGTCGAGTGGAACCAGATCTTCAATTTCCCGTGTCAGGGTATTATAAAGACGAATCGTGCTGCTATCTGACATATTTTGAGATTATTGCGCTTTGACGTTTTTCCCGACTTCTCCGCCAAAAGCTTTGGCTTTGATGCCGTAAAGATTGCCCGATTTGGGTTTACTCCAAAGTTTGGGCAATATAGCCCGGGCTTTCTTCTTTTCGGCGGCAATTTCTTTTTTCTGCTTTTCCAACTCCTCAAGTTCCAGTTTTTCTTTTATTGATTGTTCTGAAGCTTGTGGCTGCGAAAATTGTTTAAGCAGCTGCCTGGTTTCAAACAATCGTTTTTGTTTCTCAATTTCGTCTTTTTGGGCAATTTCCGAAATCGCTCTCTGCATGGGTTTTGATGCCGAAGTTTTTTGCCCGGAAACTGGTTTGGCAGCACCCGCTCCCTGTCCGGTAGTTTCGTTCGTGCCAGTACTATCAAGGCCAGTGATTTTGGCCGGCACATTTGCCACTTCGGTGACGATCTGTTTACCCAACTCGCCTAGTTGTTCTCCGATACCTTTGGCAATTCCATCAGCCATAGACTTTAGCGTATAGCGTCTAGGGTTTAGGGTCTAGAAATTTATTTTCTTATTTCACTATCCCCTAGACGCTAGACCCTATACCCTTTATCTTTATTGCTTTAATAGTACTTAAATAGTTTTGAAAAAGCAAAAATTTATTAGGCGAAGCCAAGTCGAATTTTCGCTTCTTCGCTCATCCGTTCCGGCCCCCAGGGTGGATCGAAAGTCAACTCTACTTCTACTTCATCGACTCCATTAAGTTCGTGAATATTAGCCTTGATAGGATCAGAAATGAGGGAAAACAACGGACAGCCGATCGTAGTTAAAGTCATCTTGACTGTAACCTTTTTGTCTTTAATTTGTACCCCATAAATCAATCCCAAGTCCACGATCGAGATCCCCAGTTCCGGATCCGGTACCTGTTTGAGCTTTTCCCAGACTAGTTTTTGACTTAACATAAGATACAAGGTATAATACCATACGTCAATTAGATTGATTGCAAATCCACAGGCACGGCCTGTTTTTTTGTGGTTTTATGATTAAGCTTATAAAAACTCAGTTATTTTCCAGAAAGTTTAGGCAACCGACTTATGTCATCCGATTCACAACGGAACAAGAATTGGCTGCGGCCCGAAATATGCAGTTAACCATAAGCCAACTCCTAAACCAACAAGACCAAGGAATAAACACAGGTCTACCGTTTTTACTAGATGAAGGTTCAAGACTAGAGGTTGACCCGGAACGAAAACTCGTTATGTCGGTTTCTTTTAGAGATCTGGGAATTGCCACAAGCATAGCTCAACAGATACGGGGTCGCGTAGCCTGGGTCGAAGCAGAAAAAACAGGCGATATGGGAAACAGATTTATTACCGGGTCGCCTGAAGTTGGATTTTAAATCTTTTAAGATTATGCCTATCAAAAACATATTAGTAGATCCACGAGTTCGTCACGGTGGAAAAGAAACTTCACCTCCTTACAATCAAAGTGCACGGGTGGATGGTTTTTTGCATGCAATTTTTAAAATTTATACAGATCCGTCGATGGAACTAAGTGCCAGGCTATCCCAACTCGATGCCTTAGGCAAACAATTATTCAATGAGTTACAACCGCATGTAATCGGCATCCTCATGCCGACACCTGGAAACGAGGGTATTTTTGAAACACCGCCATTACAAGAAGATGGAATATTAATCACTCGTTTACCTGAAGCAATAGAAAGAATTCCTGATGCAGAACGAGACATTGTGCAACTTTGGGAAATCGACGAAGCCTCAAGACGCCTACATTTCTTTTCCGTAAGAAAGTGCATGTTCCCCAAACCCAGATCTTAAAACTCCCGTCTCCCTTCAAGTGCGCGGGTCAGGGTGATTTCATCTGCATATTCGATATCTGCTCCCATCGGCAACCCATGAGCCAATCTCGTAATTCTAATGTTTCCACTTTCATTTTGATTTTTGATTTTTGCATTTTGAATTTGTTTTACGATGTACATGGCTGTAGCTTCCCCCTCCATATTTGGGTTGGTGGCGAGAATGATTTCTCTGATTTCCGATGCCGGATCTTGCACCCGTTTTACTAGTTCATGTATTCTGATCTCATCCGGTCCAATATTATTCAAAGGATTTATCGCTCCATTTAGTACATGATAAACTCCGGCAAATTTTCCGGTACGCTCTAATGAAAGGATGTCCAGGGGTTGCTCGACCACGCAAATGAGGGCTTTATTCCGACTGGGACTGGCACAGATCAGACAAGGATCAGCCTCACTGACATTGAAACACACCGAGCAGGTCATTGTTTGACGTTTGAGGTTATTTAGGGCTTCGGCAAAGTTTTCCAGATATTCCTGCGGAACATGGAGTAAATAAAAAGTTAACCTTTGCGCGGTTTTAGGTCCAATACCAGGAAGCCTTTCAAAGGCGTCAATCAACTTGGATACTGGTTTGGGTAAAAAAAACATAAAAATTTCTTATTACTAATTTCTAATTGCTCTAAAATTTGCACTAATTCTTAAAATTAACAATTGAGGATTGTTTAGAAATTAGGTTAATTAGGAATTAGAAATTGGTTATACTATTTTCTTAATCTGTCCAGCCAGAAGCGGAGCCAAAGAAACCACTTCGAGTTTGGGAAACTTGAATTCAGGTTTAAAATATATGGAATCCGAGACATACACTTTGTCAATTGGGCTTTCATGTAACACACTTCTTGTGCCATCAACGAAGTCAGCATGAGTCACACACGCGATCACTTTTTTAGCTCCCTGTTCTTTCAAAGCGTAAGCTGCCTTAACCAACGTTGAACCTGATGTAGTAACATCATCTACCAATATCGCTGTTTTACCTCGAGCGTCTCCGATAAGCCGGGCGCTTTCAATATGATGTAGTTTGTCTAAATTGCGCTTCTTCTCAATCAATGCTAAAGGCGCATCAAGTAAATCGGCAAATTTTTGGGCGCGTTTTGCAGCTCCTGCATCAGGCGAAACGACCACCAAATCTGCTTTCAATCCTTTTAGTTTCGGGACAAAAATCTCGGCCCCGTAGAGATGCAAGACCGGAATATCAAAAAACCCGACCACCATATCAGAATGAAGATCAACAGTCACGATTTTATGGAAGTCTCCTGCTTGGATGATGTGGGCCATGACGCGAGCCGAAATACCTTCCCCTTCCCGATGAGCTTTGTCTTGTCTAGCGTACCCATAGTAAGGGATCACTGCAATCATTTTCCCGCAGTCATTTGATTTGAGTGCATCAGCAATCAAACACAGCTCGACCAGATTTGAATCCACCGGATTTGACAAAGAAGCGATCACAACAACTGTTTTGTCTACGACATTTTCCTCAACCCGCACTCGTTTTTCACTGTCTGCAAAAGTGACAATTTCCAACTTCCCTAAAAACTTGTTTAAGATTTTGGCAATTTCATTGGCCAATGGTTTATTGGCTCCACTAGAAAACAACACAAAATTTTTCATCTTAATCTTATGTTTAGTGTATACTTTTTACCAAATTCTGCCAACTTGGCTATCCCTTGGCGCAAAATTTCATCCTCTACTGCAAAAGACAACCGCAGATGCCCTTCTCCGCTTTTGCCAAAAATACTTCCGGGGACTACTCCCAATCCGACTCTTTCCAATATTTGTTCAGCTAAGTTGATCGACGAAATATTCAGTTTGTATTTGGGAAAAATATAATAGGCGCCTTCCGGCACGGCAAAAGTAAAGTCGTCGTTTAATTGACTCAAAAGTTGCACCGCCAGATCCCGCCTGTTTTTGAAAATTTGGCCGTATTTGGCCACAACTTCCTGGGGACCGGTGAGAGCTGCTAGGGCTGCCCGCTGCGAAATCTTTGGTGCACACCCAACTAAGGCATCGTGAGTTTTGGCGATGAGTTTGATCGTCTCGGGTCGGGCCAATACATAACCTACTCGCCAACCAGTCATGGCGTATTCCTTGGAAAAAGAACGGATGGTCAACAATCGCTCGCTCAAATCCCAAAAATTGAGTAAACTCGCAAACTTGTGTTCAAAGTCTAAAAACGTGTATGTTTCATCTGCCAAAACCCAAAAACCGTATTTATTGGCTAGTTCGACTAATTTCACCATCTGGGTTGCCTCAAACACAGCGCCGGTGGGATTGTTGGGATTGGTGATGATGAGAAGTCTCATTCCCTGTTTGGCTGTGGTCTCAACTAGATCCAAATCAAGTATCCACCGGCCGTCTTCACGCATGGGGATTTCACATGCTTTGCCGCGCGCTAGCATCACAGCCGGAAAATGGTTGCAATAATCAGGAGTAATGATCCCCACCTTATCCCCATTTTCCAAAAGCGACAAAATGCTTGAGGAAACTGCCTCCATCGCCCCCACTGTGACTAGCACATTCGCCTCGGCAGTGAGCTGTAATCCGTGTTCGCGGTTGTGTCTATCGACGATCGCTTGCCGTAGTTCCAATGTCCCCAAAAAGTTGGGATAGACACCAATTGCCCGATCATCCAAACTGGCTTTGGCAGCCGCGATGATATGGGGTGCCGTCGGAAATGACGGAATCCCCTGGCCCAGGTTGATCCCGCCTACCGCTTTGACTTTGATCGACAATTGCTTGATGACCGATTCCGGTAATTTATTAGCAAACATAAAAAAATTAGCGAATTTGTTAAATACCTAACACCTGCAAATCTTTTTTGTAATTTTGTGCGTGTTTCGGCAAACCACGCAATAGTGTTTGAGTAAAGTCATTATCTCCCAGTTTTTTTACTAATCCTTTAAATATCTCGAGTTTTTTCTCCGCTTGATCGTACGATTTTCTTGCTTGGACATCAACCAAATAACTTATCAACACAGGTAACGCATTTCTTCTCCCTACCTGATTCCACCCGTTGTTCAGTAAATTTTCGATCAAGCTAACTTGATGATAAAGCCTAAGTCTAGCAGCTGCCTCTAAAAAATCATCTCCCACTTCTGCCCTGGTATCTAGAATTGTGCCGATTACAATTGCTTCCCAGATGTCTCTATCCGCCTGCTTGTTTAAGTCATACCTACTAATTCTGCCATAAACTAACGGCGCCAGTAATTCATGAGTTCCTAAATCTCTAACGGTATTAAATACGTCAGTTGCTCTTTGAATAAATCTACTTGGAAGGCCACCAGTTCTCTCTGTTAACATTTGTGTCCTAATCAACCTCCGAGATTGATTTACTTCGTAACCTTTGGTAATTTAATAAGATTTAATCTCAAATTCACTTTCCACTTTTGGTTTCCCAAATGCTTCCCAAGCCGATTCGCCTCTGACCCAGATTTCCATAAACCTATTCTCGCCGCCGGTCGAACCCGGAGCGAAAGAAATCTTCCCATCCTTTACTTTGTACGTATGATCGGCCACTACCCCTTCGCGTACCACCCTATTTACTTTGATTTTGACGCGCGTGCCGGCTGAAATCCTACACTGCGATTGTCTCATAGTGGTTTTTAAATTACCATACCCGTCGACAAAACCGATCAGGTTAACCGGCGGCTTTGAAATAGATATCAAAGGTAAATCCTGACCGATGAAACTTTTCTTACCGTGCGCTATCCCCATCACCGCATCCGGATAAAAATCGCGGGAACGAAATTGGCTACCGCTATTTGCGACATTGACACGTTTAAAATTGACCATCTGGTTTTTGATAAACGAAAAACAATAGCCGGTGTGAACTGCCAAAATAACAGTTCCATTATTAAGTCTAGTATAAGCAAAATCGCCGCCCAAAGTCTGGTGGTTGGCTTCAGTCATTTTGATTCTGGGGGCAGTATTCGAGTAAATGATCAAGCCCGGAAAGGCGTTGACTGTAGCAAATTGCGAGATCCACATACCGGTAGCCACAGTGCTAAATTTCGGTACCGAGACTGTATTTACGACCACTTTGCGGTCTAAATACGTGAGTTTTTGTACTACTTCCGCAAATGCCGGATCGCCCACCCCATAATCAGCAATCAGTTGGATAATCAAAGGTTTATTCATGTGTATGGATATTGTAGCAAAATACGAGCTAAGATTCAGCAGTTACGTGTAGTACTCAATGAGGTCGATGCGGGTGATGACGCCCATGGGTTTGTGTTTGGGGTCAACTACAACCACGAAGTCATGTTTGGTGAGAAGCAGTGACACATATTCGATCGATTCGTTTTCTGCCACCGCGGTGATATTGGGATCCACAAGAGC
>LCEX01000004.1 GCA_000995415.1 Candidatus Gottesmanbacteria bacterium GW2011_GWC1_43_10 | reverse complement strand
GGCTCTCGGCGAATTTGAATTTTGCCTTTAGGGCGCTCGCAACGGGAGGGGGCGTTGCGAGCGCCCCTCCTTGCGAATCTTCGATTTCTTTTTTGGTGAGCCGCGAAGGATTTGAACCTTCAACCTACTCCTTAAGAGGGAGTTGCTCTACCATTGAGCTAGCGGCCCAAAATTTTATCAATATTATCAACGATTAACTTTTTTATGGCTTTTCCGATACCGGTTTTATAATAATTTTCTCTATCTCTTGCGTCTTTTACGCATTCATATTTCTCAAAGTAAACAAGTTTTAAAGGTTTATTTAGCTTAGACCATTTATTACTGCCACTGTTGTGTTCTTTTACTCTAACTTCAGGTTCTTTACTTGTTGAACCTACGTAAGTTTTATTTGTTGTAACACTTGTGGCAAAGTAAACGTAATATGACATGATTCCACCATTGCTGGCCAAAGGCCAGTTGTCCTTTGGACAAAGCTAGCGGCCCAGAATTTTAATAAAGCTTGAGTTACGAAATGAAAATCTAAGTTTTGGATTATAGATTCCCTCTCTTCGTAAGAGAGGGGTGAGGGTGAGTTAGTCATTCTATCTAACTCCTCCTGACCTCCTCTTAAGAAGAGGAGGAAATAATAATCCGGAAGTTAACTTCATTTCGTAATTCAGGTTAATAAGGATTACCAATGACGAATTTCTCTTACGTTGCTTATTGTAGCAAATTGCCACTGCTGCCACCAGAGATGAGGAATGTTTGCGGTAAAAATTAGGGTTGAGTGTAGGTTACAGTCAATTTAGCAGCTGAAGAAGCACTGTTTTCGAACGAGTAGATAAAGCGTTTGGTTGCAATCGGGCTATTCCCTTTCATGATAAGCGATAGACTATTGCCAGTCTGCCAGTCTGAACGGTTAACAATTTCCTGGATAACAGGAGCTAACTCACCAAAATTGTACCAAGTATTGATTGCCCAAGTAGTTGAGGGATTAAAAGTCACTTGCGAGGTCGTGGGTATTCTTTGCGATGGTAAGTTTAAAGACGTAAATATTGAGCTATTTCCAATCGCGTCAGCATAAATCATGGCACTGGCTGTCGCCGATTGGTTGGTTTTGGCTGAAAAACCTTCAAGCAGGGCGGAAGTGACAAGTGAGTTTTGGGGTATGTTGATACCGGTAAATCTTAGCCCCATATAACTATAATCAAACGAAGAACCATTGCCTGCCCAGACGATAGTTTGGTTGGTAGTAAGTCTAGTTAGGCCATCTTGATTTACGTCATTAACTCCCTCAGAAATTTGATATGTGGAAGTAATTGGACTGGGAGACGGTGACGGGCTGGGCTCAGGACTAGCTGAGGGTGTAGGAGTTGGCGTAGGATTAGGTACAAATGTAGTAAACCAAGGAACAACGGTGGTATCAGTCAAGAAAAAGTTAAGGAGCATTGCCCCAACTTTGTGTATGCCACCTTCGTTGTCAATCGGATCATCAATATTGCGTGAAGGATGGATCCCGTCCGATCTTTTGGCAGAATTGTTC
The DNA here is from genome assembly GCA_000995415.1 of Candidatus Gottesmanbacteria bacterium GW2011_GWC1_43_10. Taxonomy (GTDB): domain Bacteria; phylum Patescibacteriota; class Microgenomatia; order UBA10105; family UBA10105; genus UBA10105. Next base: position 51,605 of record LCEX01000004.1, on the reverse strand, counting down.
CAATCTTCACAAGCCCATTCCAGTCCGTCTGATCTACCGGCTATACCTCCGCGGACTCCATCTGCTCCCAAACCATCAGACCAGATATAAGGGCCCCAGGTGATCCAGGGAGCTGTGACAGGTCCGAGATTGGGATCGTAGTTTAGATTGTTTAAACCATTTATTTGATCTCCAATCACACTTCTGACTGCAAAAGCGGATTCGTAGGCGTAAGGCTCTGGATTATAGTCAAAACCCAAAGTGGCGTAGCCAGCATAACCTCGGCTGGTAAAGTAAGCGATTTGGGTGTTGGGATAAAGAGTTTTGATATTTCTGGCAATGGATTCATAATAGCCTGCCAAGACAGAGATGGTATCGGCTGTAGTAGGAATAGCGATAGCTTCTTTTATCCAGACTACCTGGATTTGAGAGGCAGTGACGCTGGAATTATTTAGTCGCTTGGGAAGGATGCTGGTCCAATAAATATAATTAATATCCTGGATTTTGTCCGCGGTTTCGCTGCCATCGGCGCCGTCGACGATCACAAGTTGTGGGTTAAGGTTGGGTGTGCTAGTTGCTTGACTCCAAAAACTTTGGCTGACTTCACCCCAAGGCAGTTGCGTACCCTTAAATTCGCCAGTGGCATTGGACATCCCGATTGATAAAAGAACAATTTTGCCATTTTGGTCATCGCGGTTGCCCAAAGAATCACGGGGATAAATATTCGCCGCTTGATTTTGACCGACCGCATCCCAATAACTGGAACGAGTGTTTGTGCCATCAGGATAAAGGCCGCCGGTATAAGTGACGCCATCGATACTACTTGTATATGTAGTTGGGCCTAGGTCAGTCAAAGGAAACAGAGTTTGGCCCAGGACGTTGTAAGTATTTGTGCCACTGCAATTGGCGGCTAAAATTTGGGCTGGGAAAACTAAAGGAATAATCAAAGACAAAAGAATAAGGAGATAACGGTATTTAGATTTTGCGAACATGGTATTTAATATGCCATCTAACAAATCGATTGTCAATAGATGATTGTCAATAAAATCTATTAAACAAGCTTTTTGTTCGAGGTTTTTGGGGGCAATTTGACAAATTTTGTTTATTTGTGTGATGATGGAAAAAGACTTTATGAGAAAGTTACTGCTCGTTATCGTTTGGACACCGGCGACACTGATGAGTCTTATCCTAGTCAGTTTGTTGCTTCTAAATTATAGTCGCGTCAAGGCCGGCAAGTCGCTACTCGTTATGGAAACGCGCAGTATGCTACCCAAAAACGGCTATGAGTTTTATGCGGCTTTGCCTCAAGTTCTTGGTAGTTTTACGACTGCGATCGCCAAAGAAGATGCCCGGCCTGAGATCATCCGCCAATTCTTACGTAAACATGATTCTCCTTTGGAGCCTTTTGCTCCACTGATGGTTGAGGTGGCAGATAGTGAAAATATTGATTTTCGTTTGATTCCAGCCATTGGTATGTGCGAATCAAATTTGGGCAAGAAAATTCCGGCTGATTCCTACAATGCCTGGGGATATATGGTTTTTACCGGTCAAAAACAAGGTGCTAGCTTCACAGATTGGAGCGAGGCAATCAAAGTCATGGCTCATTTCTTGTCTTCCAAATTCTATGCTCAAGGGCTAACCACACCTGAAGAAATGGGACCTATTTACGCTCCCCCATCAGTCAACACGGATAACTCTTGGGCTAAATGTACGCGGAAGTTCATGGATGAGCTGATTTAGCCTCAGTCTGAGGCTAAAGGCTAATAGTCCCTCACTTGACAAACCCTATAGTTAGTAGTATACTTCGGCAAGATCCTAAGGTTGATATGATAAGTATCTGCTTTAGGATTTTTTTGTGATCAAAAACTGACCTTAATTTTTAGGCTTATATTAATCGTAGAACTTGAAATTGTCACTCTTCTTCTTTACACTAAAACTTTCGCCAAACTATGCAAAAAATTCTTACTACAATTTCTATTTTGATCCTATTATTTATCTTGGTTGCAACTCCTAGCTGGGGTGTGTCCGAAGCTGGGCAGTCTGCCACCCGACCCGTACGTTTGGCACCTCTCCCCGATCCGCGGGTCGCAAAACTGGAAAAATTTCTAAAACGAGTTAACTCGCCTCTAGCCCCTAAAGCTCAAGTTTTCATCGCCAAGGCCGACCAGTATGAATTGCCGGACTGGAAGATGTTACCGGCTATCACCGGTGTCGAATCTACTTTTGGCAAAGCCATACCGTCCAATTCATATAACGCCTACGGCTGGGCCAACGGCAACTACTATTTCAAAAACTGGGATGAATCAATCGATACGGTTTCCAAGACTTTGAAAACCAATTACATCAACCGCGGAGCTAAAACTATCGAACAAATCGCCCGGATATATGCACCACCTTCAAAAACCTGGGCGACCAATGTCCGCTTTTTTATGAGCCAAATTGACAGCTTCTGGTCACGGGATCCTTTTGAGCTGGCCCTCAATTTTTAAGCTCGCGTTTTCCTTTTTCACCAATCCAGAATATAATAGGAGAAGTTGCCAGGGTGGCGAAATTTCCGCCAAAGGCGGACAAGGGTAGACCTGCCTGCCGCAATAGCCGCAGTGGTGAAATTGGCAGACACGCAGCGTTTAGGGCGCTGTGCCCCAAAGGCGTAGAGGTTCAAGTCCTCTCTGCGGCACCAAGTATTGGAGGTTTCCGCCAAAGGCGGATACTCTCCTGACTGAGTCGGGATCGTAAACTGTCAGTTGAGTAAGTCCGCCGAGAGCCCAGATTGGTTCAAAGTTCGCAGTCAGTAGTTTGCAGTAAGTTAACACTGACTGATTGCAAAATATCCCAGGCAAGGTATAATATCCCACATGTTGACCGCACTAAAGCGCTTACCCGGAAATACAGTTGAGCTGACTATCACTATTCCCTGGACGATGGTTCAATCTACTTATGAGCGGATTTTAAACGAACTACTCAAGGAAGTAGAATTACCGGGTTTTCGCCGCGGCAAAGCTCCCAAAGACCTGGCTTTGAAACAGATAAATGAATCCAAAGTCTACGAAGAAGTTTTAAAAGAAATGGTGCCCAAAATTTACGCAGATAGCGTCAAAGAACAGGGGTTGCAGCCGATCATTTCTCCGCATATTGAGGTGCTTGAAGCCAAAGCTAAAGCCGATTGGAAACTCAAAATCACTACTTGCGAAAAGCCGGAAATTTCCCTGGGCAACTACCGCGAAGCCGTAAGAAAATTGCACGATAAAAGCGGCAAAATCTGGGTCCCGGGAGAGGATAAGGACGACAAAAAACCCAAGGAGCCGACTGTCGGCGAACTGCTTGAGGCTCTCTATACCGAAATCAAAGTCGATTTGTCACCGCTGATTTTGGAACAAGAGGTCAATCGGATGCTCTCCAATCTGATAGAACAAACCCAAAAACTGGGTTTGACGATCGAACAGTACTTAGCCGCACAAAATAAAACCAGCGACTCGATCCGCGACGAATACACTGCGCAGGCCAAAAAAACTCTGGGTTTGGAATTTGCTCTCGAAGACATCGCTGAAGCAGAAAAGGTCACGGTGGAACCGGCGGAAATTGGATCCGTGATCAAAAATGCTAAAACTGAGGCAGAACGCAGAAATCTAGAAAGCCAGCGCTACTATATCGGTAGCATTTTGAGGAGACAAAAAACTCTAAGTCAACTACTCAAGCCTGCCATCGTCAAAGTTTAGGCCTTTCCTAGACCTATAAAGCTATATAGACCGAGCTTGACAAGCTAAAAATAGAGGCCTATACTACGCTTAAATATGGCAGACCCAACCAAAAAAACTCCTCCTAAAGCCGTAAATACTGATAACCTGATCGAACAACTGCGCGATGTCGGTCGGGGTGTGGCTAAAACCGTCAAGCAAGATTTGGTTAGCGGTATAGCTACAGATGCCTTGTCTTCGCTGTTTGGCACGCCCAAATCGGGCGATTTAGAGCCCAACCAGCCACTGAACCTGGGTGAAACTCCGCCTCCGCCGATGCCGGAAATGCCTTTTCCCTATCGGATGCGTCAAGTAGAACAACCACGGCCAATGTTTAACATGGAAGCCATGAATCGGTTGCGGGCGCAGGAAGCCCAAGTTGCCCAAAAAATAGACGAGATTCGGCTGGAACTCAAGGCTTTGATTGCGACCCTTAAGCAAGTCGATAGCGAAATCGTCAAAGCCGTCGATGAACAGCTCATTGATCCGGGTCTTTACCATCTCAATTTTTTGGACCGGATCAAAACTATCCTCAAGCTTTTGCGCCAGAACTTAAACGACTCCTCTTCCTGGTTATCAGTCATGCGTTCGCGCAAGAAGCAGCGGACTTATTGGTCGCTTTACAAGAAAAAAGGGACCGAGTTTGGTTTGAACCCAGACCGCGTCGTTTCAACTCAAGTGGGGTAAAATTTTCTCCTTAAGTATAACTTAATTCGTAATTAACCCCTAGTGTTTTGTATCCAAGTCGGTCGTTTTTTGTTATAATTTACACACGCCAAAGTGCTGAAATTGGTAGACAGGCACGCTTCAGGAGCGTGTGCCGTAAGGCGTGAGAGTTCGAGTCTCTCCTTTGGCACTGACATACATACAGGCAGCCGCGTCCCGATTGAATCGGGATACCGTAAGGAATGTGGGTTCAACTCCCACCTTCGGCACGAAATTCGGCAACAGAAATTAGCCGTGGTGGTGGAATTGGTAGACACGCAGTCTTGAGGGGGCTGTGTCGTAAGACGTGAGAGTTCAACTCTCTCCCACGGCACAAACATTTTTGAAAGCAAAGTTATTTTTTTGTCGTGCAAATATTTAAAAAAGTCAATCGGAAGGTTTTTCTACTGATTTTACTTTTCTTTTTGGGACTCGCCTTGCGGCTTTATCAGCTGGATGAGGGTTTGGTTTTCCAATACGATCAGGCTCGGGATGCGTACCGGGCGACCGCCATCGTCAAAGATCAGGACCTCAGGCTTTTAGGTCCGGAATCAGATCTGCCCGGAGTCAACCACGGTGTCGGCTACTACTATTTATTAGCTCTCCCCTATACCATATCGAGTAACCCGGCCGTCGCGGCAGCCTTTTTAGCCGGACTAAATGCCTTAGGCGTATTTTTGGTGTTTTTTGTGTCAAGGCGGATATTGGGTAAGGTACGGCCGGCTGTCATCGCCAGTCTCATCTTTAGCGTTTCTTTGGAAGTAGTCCAGTACAGCCGTTGGTTGTCCAATCCGCCTTTGGCTCTTTTCTCCACTCTGCTGGTTTTTTGGGGAGCCTGGGAGTGGATAAAGGGTCGGGAAACTGGATTTTTTTGGCTGATGGCAGGAATTGCCGCAAGTCTACATTTCCAATTTTTTCTGGTTTACCTGTTTTTGCTTCCGCCGATAGTTTATTTTATTTATCGGCCCAAAATTTCTACCCCACAATTTATAAAAAGCTTGTCTGCAGTTTTTATCATAGATCTGCCGTTTATCATCTCCGAACTAAAGTTCAATTTTCAAATGCTTAGAGCTTTGGGCAAATTTTTTATCAGCCAAAGCGCTGGCTATACTCCGGTAACTGAATTTATTCTTCGCTATTTGGACCGTTGGGGAAGTGTCGCTTTCCGCACTCTTTTTCCGCTAAGTCCGACAATTGCCATGTTGTTGCTTGTTGTTTGTTTGATGATTGTTTTTAGGTCCCGGCGTCCCAACCAACAACAGCTTTTTCCAAAATTTCTTAGTCTGTGGTTGTTATCCAATCTCCCACTATTTGTCTTCTCCCCTGGTGTCTTGGGTACTGAGTATACCTTTATAAGTATCACAATCGCTATAATTTTGTTGTTGGCCTACGCCCTCGACCGGCTTTGGGAAACCCAACGTGTGCCCTGGCTGGCTCCGCTTTTGTTGATGCTTGTGCTACTAGTAAATGTACGGGCAAATTTATTGCAGGTCAGTAGCGGCACTGATATTTATGCCGCCCAAAACAGGATGAACTGGGGAGATGAAAAACGCGTCCTGGACTATACTTACAGCGAAGCCAAGGGTGAGCCTTTTAGCATTTGTACAGTCACCAATCCCCTGTTCGTAAATACCACTTGGGCTTATATGTATGAGACTTATGGCCAAAACCGCTACGGCTATCTGCCATTTTGGTCCGGATCAGACCAAAAAAACTATCTAGGTAAATTGCCTCCTGATATCAACAAAGTACCCTTGAGGTTTTTGATTTTTGAGCCAGCAAGCGGTATACCCTCGCACGCACAGGAAGTGTTTACCGAACTTGAAGATTATATTTCAACCAAGATCGACGAACGGGAGTTTGGCCAGTTCAAAGTCGAAAAACGGCGTCTTTTAACGAATGACGAAATGATAAAACAACACGCGAGTTATACTGAAGCTTATAATCAAAAACACGAAAACCCAGGATTTTTACTGTATCGGTGTTATAAATGAAATCGCAAACAAGAAAGAAATTATACATTCTCATTCCTGCAGGAGTTACGCAACAAACATTACTTTAAGTTGTCATTGCGAGCCGAAATGACCTGCCTGCCGCAGGCAGGAATGAGGCGAAGCAATCTCTATGATCAAGATTGCCGCGTCACTTCGTTCCTTCCACCAAAGGCGGACAGGCGCAATGACGAAGTACGTAAGTCCTGTAATTTAGTATAATAGTACCGGAGCAATTTTGAATGGACTCGTAGCTCAGTTGGTAGAGCGTTGCGTTTACATCGCAAATGTCAGAGGTTCGAGCCCTCTCGAGTCCACATTGAAGCTCCCACGACCTTACGGTCGGGGAATTTCGCGAAGGTGGATTAAAAAGTTAAATTTGAGAAGTTAGCGGGAGATGGTATAAGTCGTGGGGTGGAAGAGGAAAACTGCCGGGGAATCTTCGACTAAATAACGCTGGAAATCAAAATAGATTTTTTCACGCTTCTCCTGATCGCTTTCTTTGCGTCCACTTTCTAAAAGCTTATCAATCTTGGGACTGGCGTAGTGGGAAATGTTGGTCGCGGTTTGGGTAGAGTGCCACAAATTGTACTGGTCCGGATCAGACGGGATATCGACGACTCCCAAAAGTGCCTGGTAATTATCAGCAACCCCAGTTTCGACTTTGACTTGAGTTGTGACACCCAGACTAGTCCAAGCTGCAGCCACAGTTTGTGCCAGAGGCAGAAATTCGTTAAAGGTGGAAAGTGTCAAAGTGGCAGACTTTGAGCTTTCAACGTAGTCGCTCAAGAGTTTTTTGGCTTGATCCAGGTCTTTTTCATATTGCTTGACCCGGTTGGTATATGCCCAGGATTTGGAGGAAATAGGAGTGGCAATGCGGTTTTTTTCCGGTTTTTCCAAAGCAAAATTTAAGCCCTGGCGCAACTCCTTGCTTTTGAGCAAATCATCATTGTTATTTAAAAATATCCCCACAAACTGGTTGAGCTTCACATTTTCTTTTACCTTGACGTTTTTCCAGCCAGTAAATGGAGTGGGAGTAATGATCTCATCCAGGACGTTTATCTCGCCCAACTTAAAAGCAGTTTTGGCACTGGCTTCACTTGCATAAAATTTGACTTCGACCTGCGGCAAGTTCGCGACCATCGGCTTAAGACTTAAATAAGACACATCATCACCCTTGAGTTTGATGGCCGCGATTTTATAGGCTCCAAGTCCGATGAGACCTTTGCGAAACAAAGCTTTGGACAAAAAACTGGGTAGCGGAGTAAAAGCATCGTTTAATTTCACTACCAAATCGGTTTCGTTTATGGGTACAAATTCGACGTCGCGTAGATTGTAGTTGACATCAAAAGCCGTGAATTTCTTGGCGTCGTGCCAATATTGGTCAGTACGCAAATGAAAAGTATATTTTTTGCCGTCATCGCTTACTTCCCAGGAAGTGGCTAAAGCCGGTAACACTTCACCTGTATCCGAAACCTCTGTCAAACCAAGGCTGATAAGTTTTTGGATACTTATTGGTAAGTTGGATGGGGTAAAACTGCCGACGACACCGATGATCTGGCGATCATTTTCAATCCGATTCCAAATGAATTTCCCATAACGGACCCCAATCACAATCAAAATTAAGGCGAGTGCAAAACTCGCCAAAATGATTCTGGAGTAGCGGTCAAAAATGCCCTTAATTAACCAAATGTAATAGCGGATATTTTTTTGCACGGTAAATCCCAATGCATAGAGCCTGTTTGAAAAGTCCATATTTGGCTATAATTGCCCACATTTGGCTAAAAACCATTCACCGTTCGTCACTGTATCGCCTTGGATACAGCTCCTCACGCTTCAAGGGTTTTTACCTCAAACGTGGACAATTCTATCTCAAAAGAGACTTTCCAAACAGGCTCTTAAATTTATATTATTTAACTAGCAGATTCACGACCGAGGTCACCAAAAACAAGGCGGTGAGGATGATAGTCACCCGATAAAGCAATTTTTCAACACCGCGCTTACTGCGGTATTCATGCGCTGAATCGCCAAAAGTGCGACCCAAACCAGTACCTTGGGCTTGGAGTAAAATGGACACGATCAGTCCCACGGAAACTAGAGTTTGGACAACCAAAATCACATCTTTCATAACATCTCAATAATTTTACGCGCTACCTTATCAGGATTGTGGTAAAGCGGAAAAGATTCGTCAACCAAATCTCCGGTCACTATCTTTGTATTATATGTTTTGAGTTGGTCGGCTTCAACTGGAACATAACTGTAATGGAATTTTGGCGGCAAGGTCGGAGTCTGGTTGCGGTTAATAAGTGTATATTTAAAGGGGTAACTACCCAGATGCCGAGTCACAGCTTCCAAGTAATCAGCCACAGTATAGCGCGGAGTCTCAAAAGGTTTATTAGCAATATTTACTATAAAAAAAGTTTTGGCTGCGGCTTTTTTCAGTAACTCCCGGATATCTTTGACCAGGAGGATGGGAAGGATAGTCGTGTACAAGTCTCCTGGCCCAGCAATGATGGCATCGGCTTCCAATATCGCTTGTTTAACTTCTGTCGGCGTCGTATTCAGTTTGGGTTCGAGGTGGACTTCCCTGATTTCGCGTTTACCCGAGTAACGGCCCAGATCAATGTTTATTTCGCCCTTCACTACTTTACCTTCGACTGTTTCGGCCCATATTGAAACGTTTTCATTGGTAGCCGGAAAAATCACGCCGTGCGAGCGAAAAATCCGCTGCATCTCAACTAGGGCAGTTTTAAAATCGCGGGTGAGTTGGGTCATAGCTACCAAAATCAAATTGCCCAATTTCTGTCCGCCTAAAGAATCATCTCTCCCCCACCTACCACCTTTGAAACGAAAGGTCAGTAGCTTAGCCAACCGTGGTTCGGCATTGGATAAAGCGGCCAGACAGTTGATCAAATCTCCCGGTGGCGGCACACTGTAGAGGCGTCTAAGTCTGCCTGCACTGCCACCATCATCAGCCATCGAGACGACGACTGTAATGTTGTGGGTGTATTTACGTAAGCCGCGCAGTAATTGTACTGTACCTACACCTCCGCCCAAACAGACAATTTTCGCTTCTTTTGGCATATGAGACTCTTATTCTACCAGAAAAGTAAAGAAGTTCGTAATCAGGCTAATAAATGTTGAAGCTACGAAGATCGTGCCAATTTGATTAAATTCGTATTGTGGTAGGCTTAGTCCATTGTAAGTCAGGCCGGGGAAAATCCAGTTACTGATTGCTACATCCTGCGTAAGACGTAAAAAGATGAAAAAAACTAGAGCGTTAACTACCAGTGAAAACAGCCCCAAAGTCAAAGCATTTACGGGAAAAAATAAAATATTTAGAATGGGTTTAACCAACAAGTTGAGTAAAGCCAAAATCCCAGCTGCAAGCAAGAAATTTTTGAGTCCTCCGCCGATCGTAAAACTTCCGGTTAGTATTTGTTGGGTGAGAAAAATAGCTGTCAAATAAAACAAATACAACCGCAGCAGTCCCTTCATAATATAATCATGCTAACAAATTTACCTCTTCCACGTCAAAGACCGGCGCTTACGGTGGTAAGAGACAGCAAATCGATGCGTCTCATCGCGTAGTTTCTGTAAAAGAAGTAGAGCTAGACTGCGGCGAGGCAAAGTCAATATTTCCCAATCGGCAGCTGTCTGGATCACCACTTCCTCTTCGCGTTTTGCGAGCCCAATGATTGGCAAATCAACTTTGAGTGACTTAAATAGGTCGCTGATGGCCCCAACTTGGGGTTTACCGCCGTCAACCACTACGAGTTCTGGGTAAATCCAGTCTGGATGTTTGAGGCGACGGATAAGCATTTCTCGCATCATGGCTACGTCATTTGGTCGCGGTGGCAATTTGATACGGTAGCGGCGGTAGAGTTTGGGCTCGGGCACGCCGTGCACAAACACGGTTTGAGCGCCTACTGCGTGTTGACCTCCGAAATTGGAAATATCATAACCTTCGATTTTTCCTAAGGTTTTCAATTTGGGAAAGTAAGGCAGCAAAAGATTTTTAAGTTCATCTATAGCCAAATGCTGTTGTTCGGAATAAAAATTGGGGTTTGTCAAAAATCCGGAAATATCAGTTTTTTCCGTCAATCTTTTCAAAGACATGAGTTGGTCGCGAAATTGAGCCGCCATCTCAAACTGGTTTTCCGAGGCCGCTCTTTTCATCCCTTTTTCAAGTTGGGTTACGACTAAGGGGTACTTTCCGGCGAATATCCGTTTGATAGCTAGCACATTTTGGCGATAACTACGCGTAAGTTGCTTTTGTTTTACTGAATCGGAGACCTTGATGATATTGCCGGGACAAGGATCACATAAGCCAATATGACTATAAAAACACGCCCTAGTTCCCAAAGTTTTTTGCTGGCAGTATGGGAAAATCCGGCGCAAGTAGCGCAGTATACGCTTGATACTGGTACTAGAAGGAAAAGGGCCAAAGTATTGCCCGCGCCAATTTTCGTACATTTCCCATTTTTGCGTATTGATCTTGGGTTTTCTAGTAGTAAAAATCTTGGGATAGGTTTCGCCGATGGAGATAAAAACATAGAGATAACTTTTGTCATCGCGAAAGACGATATTGTATTTCGGCCGGTGGGCTTTGATTAAATTTGCCTCGAGAATCAGGGCTAAAAATTCTGAACCGGTTTCGATGTGATCGATGTGAGTGGCCTGGTCAAGTAACAATCGAGTTTTGGTGGGAACTTGGGGGTCAAGATAGGACAGGCCCCGCGCGTATAGATTTAAGGCTTTGCCGACATACAAGACCTGGTCGAACCTATTTTTGTATAAATAAACCCCCGGCCGGCGGGGTAAGAGTCTAATTTGGGTGCGCAGTTTTTGGTCCATGACGGCCCAGTATAACAAAAGAGACTAAAATGGCAACAAAAATGAATCCAGCCCAAGGCAAGTAAGCCCAGTAAAAAGGGCGTAAAGTCACAGTTTGGTCAAATTGGCTACCGTTAAGATTGAGTTCGATTTTGCCGGTGGAAGTCTTAAATGCCGGTTCACTGGTGACTTTAAATGGTATTTCCAAAGTACCAAACGGAGGAACTGCTGTCACTTCCGTCAAACTGGAAGTAAATTTGAGGGTGGTAGTCATATCCGCATTTTTGGGTTCCAATAGAACACTACCGGTATTTTGCAAGCGAATTTTTCCGCTCAACTTTTGTCCGGAGACCGCTCGAGTCGGAAAATCGAAGCGAACTTGGTATTGAGGTTCGGGCAAATCAATTGGCGTATTGGAAAAATCCATAAATACGTCTTTGGTATCGGTATCGCCTTTGAAAGCTCCTGCCGGATACGGGTAATCACTTTTTTCTCCCAAAATGGCAAACGTGATGTGGTTAAAGTCCAATTTTGTGAAATAATCAACTCCCTTGGTTGTATTTTCCCAAGTCGGGTCAACCTGTATCCAGGTTTTGGTCACCTCATCATAATATTCAGGCCAGGCGTGCAAAATATCGTTGCCTAGTGATAACGGTTGTAACCGGCTGTTGGTGGTATAAGCATATCCATGGAGTTCTCGGGCCGGTATCCCGGCAGTCCGAGCCAGAGCGATAAATAAGTCACTAAATTCTGTGCAAACAGCAGATTGGGGACTGGCCAAAGCCTTAGTAGCTCCCAAGCGTTCGATCCCAGGTTTTAACCTTTGGTAATCATAGTTGAGAGTATTTACTACATAGTCATAAATTGCCCGTGGTGTTTTTAGTTTTTGGGCGAGAGCTTTGATTTCCGGTGTTTGTTCCCAATAGGGCTGGCTTTGTGTATAAAGTTTGACTTCGGCAGCGGAAAGTTTTTTTGCCGGAAGTTGAAAATTGGGAAAAATCAAAATATTGCCCTCGGCGACAATTTTTTTCTTTTCCCGAGGGTTTAGACGATATTGAGCTAACCAGTTACCGTCCCGATCCAATTTCACATTGAGTGGTAATTCGGACAACCGATTGATGACCACTTTCTGTAACTCCGTATCCGGTGGCAAAGTGATTTCCTGGATTTCGGCACGGGAATTTAAATTTTCCAAATGATAAATCAAATTGTAATTAAAATTTTGGTAATCACCGTAAGCCACTGTGATTCCCCGACCGCCAAATTCACTCCAAGTCCAGACTCCGGCAACCGCCGACTGGGGAGACCGGTAAGCGAGTTGGCCAAAATCAGGCGGTACAGTCAACCGCACTGTGTAATCGGCTATTTCCTCAGTTTTATCGATACCGGGAATGATCACTTCCCAAATCCGACCTTTTTTTTGGGCGATATCCAGACTATCGTAACTTAATTTGAATTTGAGCTTTTGATTTTGGCCGACGACTTTGGCATTAAAAATCAAACTGATCGAAGTCTCCCTTGAAGTTCGGGTCACTTCCGGAATGATTTCGCCCATCGGATCGCTTGCCTGCACATTTTCGACATTATCAGACGCAATCACCAGAGTATATTTACTGGTGTAGTAGTTACTCACCCGGTTGGTGATCGTTATATTTTGATCTACCCGAGTACGGCTTGAGGTTGCGACCGTATAAGACACGTCGTAGGCAAAATCGAAATCAGCGGCAAAAACTTTTTTAGTTGAATAGTTGACTAAAGCAAATAATAATACCAAAAAAAATAGCAACTTTAATTTCATTGTTTTTGTTGTTAAATTGTTTGATGGTTCACGTGAAGACATACTTTAACCTAGGCTTTAACAATGTAGCAATCTAGCAATGTAACATATATTTTCATTCTAAAAACTTCCGGAGATACTGTCCAGTAGCAGAAGCTCGGGTTTGGGAGATTTCGCGCGGGCTGCCTGTAGCTATCACTTCCCCGCCTCCGTCTCCGCCTTCCGGTCCCAGGTCGATGATGTAATCGGCATTTTTGATGACATCCAAATTGTGCTCGATGACGATGACGGTGTTTCCCTTGTCAACCAGCCGAGCCAAGACTACCAACAATTTCTGGATATCAGCAAAATGTAAACCTGTCGTGGGTTCATCTAAAATATAAACCGTGCTGCCGGTTTGGCGCTTACTGAGTTCGGAAGCCAGTTTGACGCGCTGCGACTCTCCGCCGGAAAGTGTCGGCGCCGGTTGTCCCAGCTTGATGTAACCCAATCCTACGTCATTTAATGTGGCCAGTTTTTGCGCAATCGGCGGAAAGTGGTTGAAGAAGCTCACCGCCTCACCAACAGTCATTTCCAGTACGTCGGCAATAGATTTACTTTTATAATGCACTTCAAGCGTTTCGCTGTTGTAACGCCTTCCGTGACAAACTTCACAAGTGACATAAACGTCTGATAAAAATTGCATCTCGATTTTGATTTGGCCTTCGCCTTCACAGGGCTCACATCTGCCGCCTTTGACATTAAAAGAAAATCTGCCCGGCCGGTAGCCGCGGACTTTGGCTTCGGGTAGTTGGGTAAACAGGTCGCGCATAAACGTGAATACTCCGGTATAAGTGGCCGGATTGCTTTTGGGCGTGCGTCCAATCGGTGATTGATCTACCAAGATAACTTTGTCTACATATTCTGTGCCGGTTAAACTCGTGTATTTCCCTGGTTTAGTCCGAAAATAGGAACGATGTGAGGCAGCGAGGGCCGGATACAAGGTTTCGCTAACCAAGGTAGATTTACCGGATCCCGAGACTCCGGTGACACAAATAAATTTGCCCAAGGGAAAAACCACAGCAACTTTTTTCAAATTGTTGGCGCTGGCTCCAACCAGACGCAACTCACGCGTTACGCTTTGGGGTCGGGGAGAAACCCGGATCAGATCCGGATCGCGTAGATACTTACCGGTCGGAGTAGTTGATTTTTTCAGTTCTTCGGCAGTACCGCTAAAAACTATTCGGCCACCGCCATTTCCAGCTCCGGGGCCAAAATCAAAAATCAAATCAGATTCCTCCATGATTTCACGGTCATGTTCAACTACGATCACGCTATTTCCCAGATCGCGCAAAGATTTGAGAGTGGCGATGAGTCTAAAATTATCCCGTTGGTGTAAACCGATAGAAGGTTCATCCAAAACATATAAAACGCCAGTCAGGCCCGAGCCGATTTGTGAGGCCAACCGGATACGCTGGGCTTCCCCACCGGCAAGGGTGTTGGCGGTCCTACCCAAAGTCAAATAGTTGAGCCCCACGGAAACCAAAAAATTGAAACGGGTGACAATTTCCTTTATGATCATGGTTGCGATCTGCTGTTCGCGGGTGGTTAATTCACTCGTAATTTGTTTGATCCAAGTGAGAGCCCGATCAATAGCCATATCAGTGATATCGACTATTGATTTCTGCATAATCGTGATTTGCAGAATTTCCGGCTTCAACCTGGCTCCGTAGCAGGTGGGACAAGTTTCAATCCGCATAAATTTTTCAATTTCGCTGCGCACGTATTCGGATTCGGTCTGACTAAATTTCTGTTCGAGATCTGTAAGCATCCCGGGAAATTTTTCATAAATTTGGGTAACACGGCCGAAGCGATTGGTGCCGGTGACTTCATATTCACGTTGTCCTGTTCCCGAAAGTAACACTTTTTTATGAGCTTCGTCCAAGTCCCGGATCGGGATCCGTAAATTGATTTTATTTTCCGTAGCCACAGTTTTGATCAGGCGCGAAAACCAGGTGTCATGGAAAAACATTTTGGAATAGGGCAAAATTCCGCCTTCAGCGATCGTCAGATTGGGGTTGAAAACCAGCTCCGGATCGATCTTCAGAAGCGATCCAATCCCTGAACAGGTCGGACAAGCTCCGTGGGGAGAGTTAAAACTAAATGACCGCGGTTCTATCTCCGGAATACTGATATTGCATACCGGACAGGCAAATCTTTGTGAAAACAGGTGGTCGGTAAATTTTTTGGGCTTATCCGGAAATTCAAATGCGCTGTCTAACACTTCGCTCACTATCACCAATCCATCAGATAGAGTTGCGGCTGACTCAACCGCTTCGGTTAAACGGGTTTTGAGATTTGACTGAAATAATTTAGCCCGCATTTCTTTTTTGGTAGCTGAGACCCGATCAATCACGACTTCAATCGTGTGTTTATTGGTTTTTATAAGCACCAAGTCCTCATTTAAATCCATGATCCGTCCATCAATACGGGCTTTTGCATAGCCCTTGGCTCGCAAATTATCAAACAAAGAAGAAAATTCGCCTTTGCGGTCGCGGACGACAGGTGACAGAATCAAGAATCTTTGCGCCTGACCGGTTATTTTTTCCTCACTTAATACTTCGATTCTTCGAAGAATCGAAGTGACTATTTGTTCGGGGGACTGTCTCTCTATTTCGCGGCCACAGTTTGGACAATGTGGATGTCCGATGCGGGCAAACAAGAGACGCAGATAGTCATAAATTTCCGTGACTGTACCGACTGTCGAACGCGGGTTATGTGAAGTGGCTTTTTGGTCAATGGAAATAGCCGGTGATAAACCATCAATACTATCCACATCCGGCTTACTCATGATCCCCAAGAATTGCCGGGCATAACTTGAAAGCGACTCGACATACCGGCGCTGGCCTTCGGCATAAATCGTGTCAAAGGCCAAAGACGATTTACCACTTCCCGAGAGACCCGTAAATACTACCAATTTGTTTTTGGGAATATCCAAGTTGATGTTTTTGAGATTGTGCTGCCTGGCTCCCCGGACCTTTATAAATTGATCCATAATGTATTTTGCACCTTGCCATTTGAAGTGTTTTGCGCAATTTTTCTTACTGAGTGGTAAAAGTGGGGAAACGTCCGCCAGCTGGTCGGACGAGGGATCCCCCTGATTACCCGAAGTTAGAAAAATCGCAAAACCTTCACTGGCTGTCTTTCTTTGTTTACTTTCTTGGACAAGCAAGAAAGTAAAAAAGATCACAAACGACCACCGATGGTTCCGTGGCAAAACGTATTATAACAAATCCTGAAAAACTGGGAAGATATATGAGATAATTCCTCTGTGAGAATTTTTAAGTTTCCTTCCTTTAGTTTACTTTGGCTATTGGCGCTTGAGATTTTGCTACGAGCATTTGTGGTGAATCCCGGCGACTTGGATACTTGGAGCTATTCCAACAGCGGTTTAGGAGATTTGCCGCCTAACCGAAATTTTATCGCCAGTGAAAATCCATTCCTACCCTACCGGGTAGTCACTAACTCATTGGGACTAAGAAACTCCGAAGACGTATCTCTAGTCAAACCCGCTGGCAAAATCCGAATTTTGACAATCGGCGATTCATTTACTTTTGGCCCGTACGTCAACAACCAAGATACGTATCCTAGCAAATTGGAACAAATCCTCAAACAAAAATATCCTGAGGTAGAAGTCCTAAACGCCGGAATACCGGGTTATACTTTGAAAGATGAGCTTGAATACCTCGAAGAAAAAGGAGTTAAGCTAAATCCCGACGTGATCGTTGTAGGAGTATATATCGCAGATCTTAGCCGTTATGGAGCCTCTTCGCAGGCGATTTTCTCGCGCGCCCAACATCAAAGGACGGAAGCGCGGTGGGGGTGGCTTCTTAAATTGGCTCGAAAAAGTGCGATTTTGGCTGAAGTGAGACAACTGGCTAAAAACTGGACATTGCCAAAAGTGCAAAAAGATATCAAACCAACCACTGCACCTGACCAAAGTGATCTGCAATTTTTACCAGCATATCTTGAAGACCTGAAAGGGTTATTAAAACTAGCAGATGACCAACACATCAAACTTTTATATCTTTTCCTACCAGCGTATATTCAGGAGGTCGAAAACTCGACCTATTTTCCTCAAGTCAAAATTATTGAGAAATTTCCCGCAGATCGGCCAAAACTCGATTTATTACCGATTTTTCAGGCTAATCCATACCCTAAGTCTTTGTATCTCATGCCTTTAAATTCACATCTTTCTGCCTTTGGCAACGAAATCGTCGCCAGCGCCGCAGCGGAAAAAATTAAAGAAATCTTGTCCCAGAATCCCGAAAGCAATTGACAATCAGGAAAAATGCGCTAATATACACGTAAATCTGTCTTTTTCCTTCTACATATGAGTGTACCAAGACCAAGTCCTCAAGAATTGGAAGCTGCAGTACAACAATGGATGGAAGCCAGTGTGGACGGTGACTACTTTGCGGTCACTTTTGATTCCCCCAATGGCCAACAATTAAAGGGATACGTATACCCTTTTTATGATGGACCAATTGGCTCGGGATCAGCTAGATTGCCACTAGTTACGAATGAATATTCTTCTGATTTTGCCAGGCAATGCGGAGAATTTAATCGGGTTAGGTTAAAATCAACGCTAGCCGATACTATTTTACAACAAGTTGGATTACCATTATTAGGACTGTATGGTAACACCTTTATAGATTTTGGTGGAATATACGATGGTTCTGAGATAATTCTTAATAGAGAGTTACATGTTGGTAATAGATATCAATATACAAATCTAAGAGAAATGGCTGCGGCAGCCATGGCAACTGCAAATGGAATGAAGGCGGATTTGGGAAGATCCGGTTTCATGATAACCATCACTCCATTTAACCCTAAGTCTAAATAGCCTTGGATTTGAGTTCCCTTACCTTGTCCCTGATTTGGGCAGCGAGTTCGAAGTTCAACTCGGTGGCTGCGGCGCGCATTTCGACTTCCAGCTTTTTGATAAATTTGTTCCGATCCTGCGGAGTCAGGGCATTAAGATCAATTTTTTGCATATCCAGAACCGGATCTGACCAAGTTTTTTTCCACATTTCAACTGTGCGAGTTTCAATAGGTGCCAATTTCTCGCGCACCGGCTTATGGATCGACTGCGGTGTTACCTTGTGTTTTTGGTTATAGTCCAACTGGATTTGCCGGCGGCGGTTGACTTCATCGATCGCCCCACGCATGGATTTGGTCACCGTATCGGCATACATGATCACACTTCCGGCCACATGCCGGGCGGCTCGGCCCATGACCTGAACCAAAGACACGCGGCTCCGCAAAAATCCTTCCTTATCCGCATCCAAAATGGCGACCAGCGAAACCTCTGGCAGATCCAAGCCTTCCCGAAGTAAATTGATACCTACCAACACGTCGTATTTTCCCTGGCGCAGATCATCTAAAATGTCACTTCGCTCAAGCGTCTGGACGTCTGAATGTAGATACTGGACTTTGAGGTTTTTTTCATCCAAATAGGCAGATAAATCCTCGGCCATACGTTTGGTTAAAGTCGTCACCAACACCCGTTCTTTTTTGGCTACACGTTTTTCAATTTCTCGAATCAAATCATCGATCTGACCGGCCACCGGACGGATAGAGATGATCGGATCAACCAAACCTGTGGGTCGAATAAGTTGCTCAATGACGCCTGAATATTTCGTCATTCTGGCAAGCGAAGCGTGTCCAGAATCCGTTTTTTCGGTAGTCTTGGACGAGATTCTGGAGTCGTCGCTTACGCTCCTCCCCAGAATGACGTTTTTAACTGTTTGTGCTGCAGTTTTAGCTCTCCCTATTTCCCACTCATCAGGTGTCGCACTGACATAAACCGTTTGCGGGATGCGCCGCAAAAATTCGTCAAAGCGTAAAGGGCGATTGTCCATGGCTGCTTCCAATCTGAAACCAAAGTTAACCAGTGTCTGTTTACGCGACTGGTCTCCGTGGTACATGCCACGAATTTGCGGAATAGTCATGTGTGATTCATCGACAAACAATAGCCAGTCAGCGCCATATTTTTCCTGAAAATAATCAAACAGGGAAAACGGTGGTTCTCCCGGCCTTCGGCCATCAAAATAGCGCGAATAATTTTCTATCCCGTTAACAAAACCTACCTCTTGGATCATCTCCAGGTCATAGTGGACTTTTTGGGAAAGTCTTTGGGCTTCCACTAGTTTACCAGCCTGTTTAAATCTTTTGACTTGCTCGTCCAAATCTTTTTCAATTTGCTTAAATACCTCTTTGTGTTTGGCAATATCAGTCATATAGTGCTTAGCCGGATATAACACTAAAAGCGGCAACTCTTCGAGCAAATTACCGGTAACCGGATCCAGTTTGGCTAGCCTTTGGATGCGGTCTTGAGTCATCACGATCCTAACTCCGGTATCTTCATAGGCGGGAAAGACATCGATAGTGTCTCCGCGCCACCTGAAAGTCCCCCGCCGAAAATCAAAGTCAGAACGCAGGTATTGGAGTTCTACTAAGCGCGCGAGAATCGATCTGGGTTCGACCTTCACTCCCGGCCGAAGTTCCAAAATGAATTCGCCGTATTCTTTGGGTGAACCGATATTGTAAATACAGGAAACCGAAGCGACAATCAACGTATCTGGTCGCGTCAGCAAATTGGTGGTTGCAGCCAAACGCAGTTTGTCAATTTCTTCATTGATCTCGGTTTCTTTTTCGATATAGGTATCGGATTGGGGAATATAGGCTTCAGGCTGGTAATAATCATAGTAGGAGACAAAGTAACACACGGCATTTTGGGGAAAAAAGCTTTTGAATTCCTGATATAGTTGGGCAGCCAGAGTTTTGTTGTGTGAAATCACGAGTGTCGGTTTTTGGATATGGGAGATGACATTGGCCATGGTAAAGGTCTTGCCGCTGCCGGTCACGCCCAAAAGCACTTGTTCGGCTGCGCTAGAGCGTAAGCCTTTGACCAACTGGCCAATTGCCTGCGGTTGGTCTCCGGTGGGCACAAAAGGAGAAGAAAGTTGAAATTTCATTTAATTATCCAATTATCCAATAAATACCAATTATCCAATATATACAAATATTATTTGAAATTGGATAATTTGAGAATTTGATTATTGGATAATTTAATATATTCTATCATACCCTATTCTCTATTTTCGGGTAAATCTCCATTTACCGATGAGATGTTGATCATATTTGATGGTTTTTGATAGGCTTGACATTCGGGTAAATTTGTTTTAAAAATGAAAATGCTTGATTATTTTCGGTAGCACTATTTTACACTTTGATTTTTGAATTTTTCAACCAAAGGCTGATTGGCTTTTAGCCAAAATTTTAAATTACTATGGCACCCATACTTTATCCACGCGAAAGACAAGTTTTGGAATTCATCTCCCAGTATACGCAGCGCAATGGTTATGCGCCAACTTTACGCGAAATCGGCGATGCTTTGGGCATGTCCTCTGTCGCTACCGTACATGAACATCTCGACCACTTACGCAAAAAGGGTTATATCAAAAAATTGGATGGAGCAGTCCGCGGGATCGAATTCGTCAAAGGCAAATTTCATAGCCCCACCAATCCAGGATTGGTCGAACTGCCGGTTCTGGGCTATATCGCTGCCGGAGCGCCACTTGAACCTTACACCGACCCCAACCTGTATTTAAGCGTGTCGCCGTGGATGGTCCAAGCCGACCAAACCGCTTACGTGCTTCAGGTCAAAGGTGAATCGATGATCGAGGAAGGCATCTTGGACGGCGATTTTGTAGTCATCCAACACCAAAATGATGCCAAAAACGGAGATATCGTGGTCGCACTTTTACCAAATGGGCTGGCGACTTTGAAACGCATTTATTTTGAAAAAGATCGGATCAAACTCGCTCCGGCCAATTCCAAAATGGCACCGATTTTCACGACTCACGTCAAAATCCAGGGAAAATGTGTGGGCGTGATCAGGAAGTACCATACTTGAGCTGACTCTAATTAGGCGGAGTGTGAATATTTATCGACTCGGGATTTAAGCGCGAGGAATTCGCCTTGTGTGGGTGTATCCGCTTTGAGGTCACTAATATCTCGTTTTATATTAATAAACTCTGTTTTCATTGTTTGTTCCATTCTCTCTACATCCTTTTTCTCCGCATAATTCTTTAAAAGCAGCTCAACTCCCTGTAAAATAACCTCACATATCTCGACCGCTTGGGCCTTTAAAGCGGCCTTAAGTTTTTTGTCAAACGATTCGTTCGTTACAAATGCTTTAGGATCATCTGAATTCATATAAATAGTTGTAACATAACCCTTAATATTCCTCAAGAGTCGAGGTGTCTCCAATCGGAAGGCCAAGCTCTTTGGCTTTGAGGATCCGACGCATGATTTTACCAGAACGGGTTTTGGGAAGTTTATCTATAAATTCAATTTCGCGAGGATATGCATGCCCGGCTAAGTGTTTTTTAACATACTGGGAGAGTTCCTCTTTTAATAATTCTTCTTGTTCTTTGGTCATCCTGGCTTGACCAGGATCCGGATTCTGGATGCGTCCGCCTTTGGCGGACTTACCAGAATGACGGAAGTAATCTTTGTCTAAAACCACAAAAGCCTTTATTATTTCTCCGCGCAAGGCGTCGGGTTTACCGATCACTCCCGCCTCAACTACTGCCGGGTGTTCAACCAGCGCCGACTCGACCTCAAACGGCCCCACCCGTTCACCTGAAGTTTTGATGACATCATCAGCTCTCCCTATAAACCAAAAATATCCATCGTTGTCGCGCCAACCACGGTCACCGGAAATGTACCATTTGTTAACGAAATAACTCTCATATTTTTGGGGCCGGCGCCAAATGGTTTGCATCATTGACGGCCAACCCGGTTTGAGCGCCAAATTTCCTTCTTTGTTTGGCCCAAGTTCTCTGCCATGATCATCCACAATCGCCGCAGTGATTCCCGGAAAAGGCTTGCCCATTGAGCCGATTTTAATATCGTTACAAGGCAGATTGGCGATACAAATGGCTCCGGTTTCAGTCTGCCACCAGTTATCGTGAAAGGCGCGACCAAAAACTTTGATCCCCCATTTGACGGCTTCAGGATTTAAAGGCTCTCCCACACTGCACATGTGCCTAAGATGCGACAAATCAAATTCTTTGGTCGGATGTTTGATTTCACCAGCCATGAGCATTCGAACTGCAGTTGGCGCCGTATACCAAACTGTGACTTTATACTTTTCTAATATTTGGTACCAGCGCTTGGGGTCAAAACGGCCGCCAAAAACTACCGACGTCACACCATTGGCCCAGCTGCCCAAAATTTCATAAGCAATACCAGTGACCCAGCCCGGATCTGCTGTACACCAATAAGTATCACTGTCTTTCAAATCCAAAACCCATTTGGCAGTCAAATATTCTTGTAAAATTGCCCGATGCGCATGCACTACACCTTTGGGTTTACCAGTGGTGCCTGAGGTATAAAGCATAAACGCATAATCGTCTGGCTCCATGTGGGCAATAGTCAATTCTGTACTGGCACTCGCAAAAGATTTCACAAATGATTCAGTATCCACAACTAATATATGTTTGAGGTTGGGTAAATGTTTCTTGACTTTATCAATTCGGGGTTTAAGTTCGGCGGTTGTAATCACGACTTTGGCGTCGCTATTGCCAAGGCGGTCTTCCAGCGCCTGTTCCTGAAATGCGCTAAACAATGTGCCGCAAATGGCGCCGATTTTAAGGATCCCTAAGAAAGCAAAAAAAAGTTCCGGAATGCGCGGAAGAAACAGAAACACCCGGTCGCCGCGTTCCACGCCGAAGTCTTTTAAGATATTACCGAACTTATTGGAGTTTAACGCTACCTGTTCAAAAGTATATTGCTGAGTCGTGCCACTTTCGCCTTCCCAATAGAGCGCGATTTTGTTTTTCCGCCAAGTATCCACATGCCGGTCCACTGCGTTATAAGCCGCATTGATTTTGCCGTCAAACCAACCCAGTTCTTTGCGCCAGTGTTTCCACTCAAAAGACCGATATGTCTTGTCGTAATCTTCGAGATTTGGCAACTCTTTAAAATCCTTGGCAGTTTTTTTATAAATATCAACTTTCATGATAATTCTTAATACCTCCTTCTCCCTCTTTCAAAAAAAGGAGGTGACCTTCTTTTACAAAATGTTGTGTTATTTTCCTCCCCTTTTAGGAAAGGGGAGGTGAGGAGGGGTTATATGTTCTGTAAGCTTTTCCAGGACACCCTCCATATTATTTAGCAGTTCATTATCCCAAAACCTCACTACTCTTATTCCTAAACTTTTCAAATAATCACTTCTCTTTTGGTCGTAAAACTTGTTTTGATCAGAATTATGTTGTCCACCATCGAGTTCAATTGCTACTCTTAACTGCGGACTGTAAAAATCTACTATAAATTTACCGATGCTAAATTGACGAACGAATCTATGACCAAAGAATTGCCTCTTTCTAAGTTTTGACCAAAGTTTACGTTCAGCATCGGTTTGGTTATTTCGTAGCCTAGATCTATATTTTTCAAGTTCGGGTTTGTTAAATATGCGAGTCATTCAAATTAACACCCCCTACCCCCTCTTTCAAAAAAGAGGGGGAAATTTTTTTCAAATTACTTCTTCCCTCTCACCACAAACTTACTACCCAGCCGCTTTAGGTTTTCCATGACGCCGGTGTATTCAAGTTCGTCCATACCGGCCATTGCCGGTCCATAAAAGCCTTGGGCGCGCATCTCAAGCGTCTTAAGACTCGCTTTTTCGCGAATCGTATCCCAGAAAGGTTGGTCAAACAAATCTACCGCTTCAGTCAACTTTCCTTCATGGACACAATATCCAGCAGCGGAAACAATGGTCGGCCCGTCAAAATACGAAATGATCGTATTTTGCTTGACCGGCATCACCGCCACATGGTGACTACCCCGGTTATCTCCCAAAGTGTAATGAGCCAATGCCCAGGGAGATAAAATTTCTCCGGTTGACGGAAATTGTTTTTGGGTGCGGACAATCGCGACCGGATCATCTTTGCCCACATATTTTCCGGCAATGTTGTGAAGTCTGGCTGTTGATCCAACTGCCGCTGTCAACCCGGATGCGTTTTCCACCACACTTTCGATTACATAGTGGTTAGGATCACGAAGCAGCGTACAGATATCATAATAATCCTGCGGAACTTTAAGTGTAATTACTTTATCCGCCTCGGTGTAATTGACATCCATGATGTTGAATGTAAACCCGGCATTCATGTCAGGAGCCAGTAACAATCCGGCATTGTGATAAGGCGAGGCAAAACATTCAAACAGCGGATAATTAAAAACTCCCGGCCCGCATTTATCACCGGCAAACACAATAAAAGGTTCAGCTGCCCGCTCTTCTATTTCAATTTCAGCCGAACCCGGCCCCATACCCCGAACATTTCCGGAAAAAGCATCTTTGAGTAAATCTTGGCCCGCTCCGTAAAGTCCTTGGGATTTGGCAATTTGCGTAGTCGCCACGAACGTGTCCCAGGCAAATTTGTGGATGTCGGGATGATCCGCGCCGCGGGTGTGAATCATGAGAAGCGCGATGTCATCGCCGGTAAATGTCACCCGACCGTCACTAAGTAATCCTTGTTTGATGCCGCCAGCAATAACTTCTTCTGCTTTTGCGAGCATTGCAGCAGATGGTTTATTGTGTCCGCCAATACTCCCGGTATCGGCTTTTATCACAGAAATGGTAGTTTTCATAAATGCCTCCTTAAAGTTCAAATTTCAAAGCTCAAATGTCAAATCAAATCTCTGGCAAAGCCAGATCCTGTTTCGCAGGACAATGTTCGAATTTCAAAAAAATTTTGTTATTTGTCCTTTGAACTTGATTTGAACTTTGGCTTTTGACATTTGAAATTTTTTATGTATTCATGACATATGCTAATAAATTTCTGCCATTCATGGTAGTCGGAACCTCAAGACCGATGAGCGATAAAATTGTGGGTGCTACATCAGCCAAGATTCCGCTCGGCAGCTCATCATTTTTACCCTGAAGTGATGGAGCTGCGCAAATCACGGGTACCGGATAAGTCGAATGCTCTGTATCGATGCCGCCCGTGATCGGTTCGATCATTTCCTCTACATTACCATGGTCGGCAGTGATTAAGCAACCTCCGCCGTGATTTAGAAGACTGGTCGAGATTTTTCCCACGCACTCGTCGGCCACTTCACATGCCTTGATCGCCGCCCGAATATTACCTGTATGCCCAACCATATCGGGGTTGGGGAAATTTATTACATAAAAATCATAGTTTCCCAAATCAATTTGCTTGAGAACTTGTTCAGTGATTTCGTAAACGCTCATTTCCGGTTTGAGGTCGTAAGTTGGAACTTTGGCCGACGGGATAATCATCCGGTCCTCTCCGATAAACGCATCTTCGCGCTGACCGTTGAAATAATATGTCACGAACCTTTCCTTTTCGGTTTCCGACACCCGCAGTTGTCTAAGACCATTATCTGCTAACACCTTACCTAAGGGATTGACTACCACCTGTTCGGGAAATGCCACTGTCGCCGGCAATTTTTTTTCATATTCGGTCATGGTAACGAAGAACAAGTTTTCCAGAAAAATTTGGCGTTTAAATGGTTCACGCATTTCCTGTACTACCGTATGTTTTTTGTAGTACTTGATCGCATAAGGATCATAACCAGTGACTTTTGCTTGTTCGGAAAAGTCAGGCAAAACAAAGGCTTTGGTCAATTGCCGTGGTCGGTCTATCCGATAATTGAAGAAAATGACCGCGTCGTTATTTTTGATCAATGTTGGTTGACTTTGTTCGTTGACAATAAGTGTCGGCTCGATAAATTCATCTGTCACGTTTTTGACATATGATGCCTCAATTGCAGCTTCGGCACTGGTGGCTGTTGCCCCTTTGCCTTCTGTAAGAGCTAGATAAGCTTTTTCCGTGCGTTCCCAACGATGATCCCGATCCATGGCATAGTAACGGCCCATGACGGATGCGATTTTACCAACTCCGGTTTGGGTCATCTGTTCCCCAAGTTGTTTGATATAGGTCACAGCGGATTTGGGTGGAGAATCTCTGCCGTCAGTAATCAAATGTAGATAAACTCGATCAAATGCAGAATTTTTGCAAAACCAAAGTAGAGCATACAAATGCTCCATGTTACTATGTACACCACCGGAACCAACCAATCCCAAAATATGTAGGTTTGATTGGTGTCCGCGGACGTGAGAAACGGCAGACAGAAAGGCTTCATTTTGGAAAAAGGAACCGTCAGCAATAGCCATGTTGATCCGGGGCAAATCTTGGTATACCACCCGTCCAGCGCCCAAGTTAAGATGTCCGGTTTCGGTGTTACCGTCTTCACCTTTGGGCAGTCCCACTGATTCGCCGGAAGCAGCCAGTTTCCCATGCGGAAAATTGGACCACAGGCGCGGCATATTTTTGAGCTGGGCTAGACTGATAGCATTGCCCGGTCCAGCCGGAGCCAAACCCCAACCATCCAAGATGATGAGAGCAAAGGGTTTATTAAACATAATAAATTCAAAGTTGGGAATTGAGTTTATTTTTCCCCACGAAATTAAATCAGTTTTAACTCTGATTCGATATGAATAAGCCGGTTATATTTGGCTACCCGCTCACCACGAGCCGGAGCGCCAAATTTGACATAGTCTGCGGAAACTCCCACCGCCAAATCGGCGACAAATGCGTCGTTAGTTTCACCGCTTCGGTGCGAGACGATGATTTTGAGGCCACCGGTACGAGCCATCTTGATGACGGCCAAAGTTTCAGAGACAGAGCCGATTTGATTGGGTTTGACTAGAATCGCCGAACATGCCTTTTCACTTATGGCCTTTTGCAATCTGTCAGGATTGGTAGCCAAAAAATCATCACCGACCAACAAAACTTCCTTCCCCAAGCGTTCAGTGATAGTTTTCCAACCCTGCCAATCATCTTCGGACAACGGATCTTCAAGTATTAGTAAACGATAGTCGCGGTGGATATTGGCCAGGTACTCAATAAACTCCAACGTGTTCATGGAGGTCGCTTGATCTTTGATGTGATAATTTTCTCCGGATTTGAAGTTGCTGGCTGCCAAATCCAGACCTAGGAATATTTCTATTCCAAATCTATAGCGGGTCATATGAATAGCTTCCATCATGAGTTCCAAGGCATCCGTATTGGTATACAAATTGGGAGTGAAACCGCCTTCATCTCCCACCGAGTGAATGGCATTACGGGAAGTCAGGACCTGTTTTAATTTTTGGTAGACCTCTTCACCGATCCTTAAGGCCTCATGATAGCGTTTGTTGCTGGCTGGCACCACATGAAATTCTTGGAAATCCAAATTGCCGGTACCGTGCTTGCCGCCATTGATGATGTTAAACGTGGGCGTAGGCATTTTATCAATCGTTTTAGGTAGGTTGGCGTTGATGAGTTCGGATATATATTTATACAAAGGTAAATTGACAGCCGCCGCTCCGGCTCTACATACAGCTAGCGACACAGCCAAAATCGCATTTGATCCAAGTCGGGATTTGTTCGGAGTTCCATCGAGTTCAATCAACAATTTATCGATGCTTCCTTGACGCACCGGATCCAAATTCACGAGTTTGGGTGCGATCACTTCGTTGACATTGCGGATAGCTTGAAGCACCCCCATGCCGTTGTAGCGGGCTGGATCCTTATCCCGAAGTTCCAGCGCCTCGTACTTTCCGACTGAAATTCCGCTGGGAACTGAAGCCACTACTTTTTGACCATCAGACAAGTAAAGTGTCACTTCGACTGTCGGATTGCCCCGCGAATCAAGGATTTCCAGCGCTGTAATGTTTTTTATGGAAACCATAAGAATCAAGTTCAAATATCAAAGTTCAAATCAAGTTCAAAGGACAAATAACAAAAACTTTTTGAAATTCAGACATTGTCCTGCAAAGCAGGATCTGGCTTTGCCAGAGATTTGATTTGAAATTTGGATTTTGGCATTAGGATTTTTTGCTTATCAGTTTCTTCTCTGCCTCATAAACAGTATTTCGGACTTGGTCGATGACATCGCGGTTGACAGAAATTGAGGTAATTCCCCAATCCACCAGCTTCTCAATAAGTTCTGGATAATCAGATGGGGCTTGACCGCAGATAGAGGAAGTCACCTGATATTTATGACAAGTTTTGATCACTCGCTCCAAGGCCCAAAGCACCGCCGGGTCACGTTCGTTAAATACTTGGGCCACTTCGCTGTTGTCGCGATCCACTCCCAATATGAGCATCGTCAAGTCATTGGAACCGATAGAAACACCGTCAATCCCGGTATCCAAGAACTTTTCCAAAAGAATCACATTGGATGGGATCTCAACCATCATCCATAGTTTAAAAGATCCGCCCCGCGTCAAACCTTCAGCGCTGATAATCTGTTTGACTTGAGCCAGTTCTTGCGGGGTATGCACAAACGGGATCATTAACCAGAGGTTTTTAAAACCCAATTTATTGCGGACGCGTTTAATAGCCGCCAGTTCCAATTTGAATACTGCCGGGTCGGAAATATACCGGTAACAACCGCGAAACCCGAGCATCGGATTGGCTTCTTCCGGTTCAAACTCATTGCCACCCTTTAAATTGCGATATTCGTTGGTTCGAAAGTCAGTGGCCCGGTAGACTACCGGTCTAGGGCTAAAGGATTTACAAAAAATGGCTAACTTGTCACTCAAATCTTTGACAAATTGGTCTTGCTTGTGGTCTTTGATCATCTTTTTGGGATGCACGCCGATGCCGGCGATCATAAACTCGGCTCGGAGCAACCCGACTCCATCAACAGCGCGTTTGGCGACAGTATGCGCACTATCTGGCTCTGCCAAATTGACATAAATTTTGGTAGCAGTCTTGACGGGTGGGAGTTCCTTGTGTGTTCCGGGAGTCAATGAGTCCTCATGTGTTTGAGTTTTATATTTACTACTTTGGTAAATCCCTCCCTTGTAAACTACTCCCCGGGATCCGTGCACTGTCACCACTTGACCGGTTTTGAGTTTTTTGGTCGCTCCCACCGCACCGACGATAGCCGGTATTCCTAATTCCCGGGAAACTATGGCCGCGTGACTCGTACGACCGCCGGTTTCGGTGACTATGGCTACGGCTTTACGCATGGCTGGCACATAATCAGGATTGGTTTGGGGAGCAACCAGCACGTCACCGTGATTTACCCGTTCGATTTCGTTGGCTGAAAAAATGACCTTGGCCGGGCCACTGGCCATGCCAGGAGATGCCGGATCACCACGTAGTAGCACCACATGCGTATGGGCAACTTCGTGTTGATCCCGTCCAGAACCGTATTTATTATAGTTATTGACTGTGGTGATCGGACGAGTTTGAGTGATATAGATTTTGTCTTTTTCAATCGCCCATTCGATATCCTGTGGGAAATAATAGTGCTGCTCCAACTTCTTCCCCAAACGCGCCAGAGCCACGATTTGGGCATCAGTGATTTTGGGTTGGTTACGGTCTTTTTCTTTAACGTAATCGATGATAGTGGTGCCGTGTTTCAAGCTAAATTGTTTTTCCTGCTTATTGATTTTTTTCTCGAGTATCTCCAAGGTTTTTTTAGACACCTCATAATGATCAGGTGTGACCTCACCTTGGACGATCAACTCACCCAAACCAAAAATGGCCTCGATAGTCACCGTGTTTTTGTCACTAGTCACGGGATTGATCGTAAACATGATGCCGGAACTAGCAGCCTGGATCATCTTTTGTACAGGCACGGCGATTCCGACACGCGCCCAATCAATCTTATTTTCCACTCGATAAAAAATCGCCCGGGCAGTAAAAAGCGACGCCCAGCATTTGCGTACATGGTAAACTACTGATGCCTCACCCTTGATATTGAGGTAAGTGGCTTGCTGACCGGCAAAAGAGGCTCCCGGCAGATCCTCGGCAGTAGCCGAAGATCGCACAGCCACATACGGGTCACGCAAAATTTTCCCCATAGACATGTAGTTTTTGATGATGGGAGCTGACACTTCTTTGGGAATGGGTGAAGAGATAATGAGTTCCTGAAGTTTCTTGGAAACGCTAGCCAATTTTCGGCTATTGGCCACATCCAACCCATGTAAGATAGAGGCAAATTTGGCACTCAAACCACTTTTTTCCAAAAACAAATTATAGGCTGCCACGGTAACAATAAATCCATCCGGTACGGGGATGCCGGCTTTGAGCATTTCCCCTAAATTTGCTCCCTTCCCTCCGACTTCTGCTATATCATGTTTGTCTACTTCCTTAAACCACACCACAAACTTTTGCATATAAACCAGTATAGCGATAAAACGTAAACTTTGGCAAGAGGCTAGTTAAAAAAATTAGTCAAAAATCAGTTCTTTTCTTTACTTCGATCATTTGAAGAGTCGAAGTAAAAGTCAAAGAATCAGAAAAAAAACTATAGACTCAATTTGACGAAAAGACCATCCATTCGCTACAATCCGGTACATGATCTTGTCAGAACGCGACATGCGAGTTCATTTAGATGGCGCCAAACGTGATTTGTACTTTAAGTTACTCGCACATACTGATAGACGCATCGCAGAAGCAATCAACTCTGTACCTCGGGAACTCTTCGTCGATCCATCAGGCCTGTATAATGCGTACTACAATCAAGTTGCATCTGCTCCGGTTGATGGGGACCATACGAGCGTATCTCAACCAACAGTTGTGGCAGATATGTTGAATCTTTTGGGTCCTCAGCCGCATGAAGCAGTCGTTGAGATCGGCACAGGCAGTGGTTTTCAAGCAGCAGTCATGGCCAGGCTAGCCCGGCGTGTTGTGACATTTGAGGTAGATGAAAAACTAGCCGAAGTCGCCCGACGGAAATTACGTGAACTTCATATAAAAAACGTCACGGTCATAACTGCGGATGCCTCAGAGTCTCCAGATAAATCTGAACCGACGGACAAATTGATTGTAACTGCCGCGATGTTTCCCGATCCGCACTCGCCACTTTTTCAACTCGTCAAAGATGACGGTATTTGCGTTGTTCCAATAGGGGGTGTTAACGGTAATTTTAGAGAATGTCATCTATTGCGTCTTCGAAAAACAGCCTACGGGATGGTTGCTGACCAATTTTTAGAAGGCTATTCTTTTGTTCCGGTCTTGGGAGAATCAGGTTGGGACGGTATGCTCAATAAGCTTATCGAGCGACAAAGGAACAAGTTTTACCAAGAGCTTTCGGCAAATGCACAAATGCTCGGGGAAAGCAATTCGTGGGGGACAGAATAACTTATAGGGCTTCAAGAAAGTACGCAAGGAAAGGCTATAATCTGTAAGCTGATTTATATAACAACAATAATTTAGCATATAAATCAGGAGCGGCTGCGAGATAAGTGAAATTGCGTAAATAATTAGCCTTATTGCTTTCAAAAACAAGTTTGGTACCTGAAACTTCGCTACATACACCTCCGGCACTAATAATCAAATGATAGCAGGGAACCACGTCCCAAATTTTACCAGTTTGAGCAATGCAGGCTCCCGTCTTACCACTGGCAGTGTAACACGTATCAAACCCACTACTGCCTGTGGATCGTAAATTGCGACATGATTGCACGATGCTGCCAATGAACTTGAGTTCTTTTTCTCTCGCCAGATGATCAGGAATGTAGTCAATACCATATAAGACTAATGCATTTTTTAAATCATTTTCACGGCTTACATGGATAGGTTTATCGTTCATATAAGCCCCATCTCCATTTTCTGCATAAAACAGTTCAATGAACTACCCCGCAGCAGAGCTGCGAGGTATCTTTATGTCATCCCGAGCGTAGTCGAGGGATCTTCCAACCTGGGAAGATTCCTCCACTCATCCACTATCGTGGAATCGGTCGGAATGACTACAAGGTAACCCCGAAGCAGAGCTTCGAGGAATTCTTTCGATTAAAAAATGGTAAATATATACCAGTGGCAACTGATTGCCAATTTTGTAAGCGCGACATCATCACTGCACACCAGGGGATACCCGAAGCAAAATTGGAGGTTCCGTCAATTGGATCAATAATCCACACATAGTCTGAGTTTTTATCTCCAAAACCTGACTCTTCAGCGATGATGGAGTCGTTGGGGAACCGTTTTTGAATAGCTTTGATAATTGAGCGCTCACTTAATACATCTGTCTCGGTAACGATATTGCTGTGGTCGGCTTTGACTTTTATTACTTGTGATTTTTGAAAACCGCTTTTGACAATATTACCGGCTTGCTTAAGCGTTTTTGTAACAAATTGTTTTATATTTTTGTCCATAAAAGTCCTAATATACGAGGGGTTTCGCTGTCACTTGTAAGTTCTGCCATTTTTTCGAGTTTGAAATAGGGCGTAAATACATTGATATATTCTTGAACCGGCCGGTGGTAATATTCTAAAATGGCCTTATCCCACAGAGACTTTTTTCGGCGTTGGCCACTCGTAAAATAACTTGCGCGGGTCAGCCATTTGGGATTTGGTTTACCAGCCAGTTCCTGGACCCGATCAAATAAAGCATGACCAGGATGGTCAACAAGCACAATAAATTGCCCGCTTGGTTTCAACACATCTGCTGATTCAAGGGCAAAGGTTACTAGTTGCGGCAAATACTGAAGCACCATATTGGCAATCACGACTTCATATGAAGCATGGGCAAATGGCAGGGGATCCAAAAGGTTTACTTCCGTGTAATCAATATTTGTGATTTTTTGAGTGCGTTTTTTAGCCAGCTTTAGGAGTTCTTTCGAAGCATCTGCCCCAGTCACGTGTTTTGCTTGTTTGGATAGCAATTTAACCAAATATCCGTTACCGCATCCGGCGTCCAATATACGCTTACCTTCATAAACACCTAGGAATTTAAAAATAAGCGGATTAATGAGCTTTGTGTGTAATTCATCTCCACCTTCACCCATCCCTTCTTCAAAAACTTTAGCATATGTATCCCATTGATTTTTCATAAATCCTGATTTTCCCGGATTGTAAATATAAATCACTCCGGGAGTGATTTATGGCTGCAAACCAGGAAATTGTGAATTCTGCCTATTACGTTTACGTATCGGCGCTAATTAATCACAGTTACTCTTTTGGTATCAAGGTTTTCTTAGATTTGATGCCTCCCTTTTTATCAAATTTCAAGATGATGGCCGAACCTTTTTTGAGCCCGTAACCATTTCTTAATATCTCGCTTATTGAAATAAGGCTTTGTCCAGGGAAGCCCAGCGAAAAATGCAAAAAAGCAAGTGGGTCTCCATGACTCACAATCAGAGGAATCCCCTCTTTCGAAGCGTTTATTTCCTGAAATGCGCTCAACATTCTTTCTGCAATTTCAGCTCCTGACTCATTTCCTTTTTTCACCCATTCCCCACTATATTCATCTTCACCTTTGGCATGGAGTTCTTTTCTGATAGTTAAAGGTTTGCCCACGAAAGC
Organism: Candidatus Gottesmanbacteria bacterium GW2011_GWC1_43_10; assembly: GCA_000995415.1. Taxonomy (GTDB): domain Bacteria; phylum Patescibacteriota; class Microgenomatia; order UBA10105; family UBA10105; genus UBA10105. The sequence continues at coordinate 18,203 of LCEX01000004.1, read as the reverse complement.
CGGAATATGCACATCTACAAGTTTGGGTTGAGGCCAAATTGGCAATTTGAGATGTTTAGACAAAATTTCCGATGTTTGTTTGGCTCTCAGAAGCGGACTGCTATGAATAGTTTTTACTTCAATTTCCATTTCGCGGATTTGTCTGCCAAGGGAATCAATTTGTTTCTTACCGGCTTCACTCAAGGAAATATCAAGAGATCTACCATAAAATACTTTCCGGGGATTATCTACTTCGCCGTGACGGCACAAAATAACGGTTTTAAACATATACGTTGAGTCAGAAAAAACTACTCAAGCGCGGCGGTATTTACTCCATGAGAAAAGTCAACTTCGGAGACTTTGTGTAAAATCTCGCTCACCTGTTTTTTTAAAGTGTCGTAAGCCTCTTGAGTCTTGCCCTCGAATTTGACAGTAAGATATGGACCGTTTTGGGAGGCGCGGACAATCAGCATTTCTTTTTCCGTATCCATCCGCACTCCATCGATTTCCACATACTTGGCCTCTGGATAAAGTTTCTTGATTTCGCCACCGATTTTTTCAGTTACTACCTGAAATTTTATCGCATCCGGACAGCCCACTTTGATCTCCGGACTGGATACGTATTGTGGAAGTTCGGCAATTGCTTGCTTTAAGGTTTTCCTGATTCTCGTTAAGTATGCAAGCAAACGAAGCGAGGCAATTGCGCCGTCGTCATGCCCGTAGAAATTATCTAAAAAGAAAAAGTGGCCCGATAGTTCACCTCCAAAGACAGAACCGATTTCTTTAGTTTTGGCTTTGATAAACGAATGTCCGGTTTTCCACATGACAGGTATACCCCCACCGGCTCGAATAACTTCATCGACTTGCTTGGAACAAAGTGTGTTATAAACAATTTTGGATCCAGGCAAAAAGTCCAAAATATCTTTGGAGAACAATGACACAAGAGTATCATTCCAGATGAGCCCTCCTTCATTATCAACGATGCCAACCCGATCTCCATCACAATCATAAGAAAATCCTAAATCAGCTTGTTCGGCAACGACTCGTTTGGCCAGTCGTTCCTGTACTTCCCGTTCAGTAGGGTCTGGGGTCCCCACCGGAAAGTTGCCGTCAGGAATTGTGTTTTGTTCGATCACTTCACATCCGGCTTTGCGCAGAATATCGGGCAAAAAGATACCAGTGGTTGCACCACAGGAATCAACCACTACTTTATATTTCTTGATGGTGCCAGTTCTTCGAAACAAATCCTGAACATATTCTTCTTTTATGTCTTTTTGGACGTGTTCACCTTTGGGACTCTTCGTTTTGAAGTTTCCCGAATTAACCAGATCTCGAAGTGCAATAATTTCATCCGTTTCCATGGTAGATGAAAATCCGGTTCCAAATTTCATGCCATTATATTCTTTGGGGTTATGAGAGGCGGTGATCATGATCATGCCGCGGGTGCGGAAATAATAACAGGCAAAGTAAGAGATTTGCGATAGCGTCATGCCGATATCGTAAACCGTAATTCCGGCGTCGGTTAATTCTCGTACCAATATATCCCGAAATCCCGGACTGGAAAGGCGGCAATCAAAACCCAATACGCAGTCATAAATTCGCCGGCCCAAAAGCCAAGTCGCATATCCTTTGCCCAAGAGCGCTACTGTTTCATCATTGAGTTCACTGCCTACCAAACCGCGTAGATCATAACCTCGGAAAACATGAGCTGGTACTTGTGTCATAGTTTTCATGTAGCGTGTAACGCAGGGTGTATAACGGAAAAACGTTACACGTTATACGTTACAAGTTACACGTCCCTCTTTTTATATTTTTACCAAAAATAGTCTAATCTCCTCCGCTAGTGTAAATGGTGTCTGGCCAGTCTTTATTTTAACATCAATCTGCAAAAGTTTCCTATATAGCGTCAATAATTGAGTCAGGGTAAAAATTTCGGCTTGACGGCGAAATTTGCCCAACTGCCATGGGGATAGGTCAATACTAGCTGTAGCGTCTTTGACCATGATCAAATAACGCAGTTGCCTCACCAACAAACTAAATACCAACTCGGCCGGAGCAGTCTGGAGACAATAATCAAAGTTGGCTACTAGATCACTCGTGATGCCGGGACGTAGAGATTCTAAAAAAGAAAATACAGATTTTTCAAACCTAAATAGGGCAATATCCGTAGTTTTGGGAAATAGATTTAATAGGGTTTTAGATAGTTCTTTTTCTTCCCAAAAAATTATCTCTGTCGTGGTTGGAAGCCGTTTCAACCAAGTAAGTAACGCTTTCGCCTCTATTTTCTTGCTTGCGAAGAAGTTTTCAGCCAACACCAATTTGTCTTTTTGAAACAATGAACCTGACTCAGCGGCCTGCACGAGATCGGTAAACGAATTGGATTTGCCGCTGAGAATGATCACTTCCCGCTCAACGTATTTTTCCCGCCAGGCTTGCAGCTCTTTTCTTGAGGCATCAATGTTTTCTCCGTGAAAAAGATGAAACATAATAAAAGAATTTCTAATTCCTAATTTCTAATTGACCTAAACAACTGCCAATATTTTGGCATCCCTACCCCAAATGTCATTCCCGCGCAGGCGGGAATCTTTCAAATAGATCCTCGGATCAAGTCCGAGGATGACATCACATTATTATTTGATTAATTTCCCTTCATGTATAGCCGAAAAAGCTGTTCTACCGTACGAGAACTGATGGAATGATATCTACCCCGGTGGGGGACCAGTGAACCGGAAAAGCTCTTGGGAATATGCATCAGTTCGTGAATAAGTACCCGTTTCTTATCTTCCGTAGGAAGTTTATCGTATTTTTCAGAAAGCACCTCAATCACATAGTGAGCCGGGACTTTGAGCGCTAGTTGCCAAACCCGAGGCAGTGACCAGATGCGGGCCCGGGCGCGGGAACTCGAACCAAAACTGCGAAAGCAAATCAGGCGCTTGGGGTCGATATGCTTAAAATCTAACTTCCCTACTATTTCTGTAAGTTCTGCTCCAATTTCCGGTGCCGGCTGCCACATCATTTCCCCTACTCTTTTTTTCATGGTTTTTTGTTAACTAGTAATTTTAGCTTTAGCAATTTTTGCTGAACTTCTTGTAAGACTACCAAATTGGTTTTGGGGTAGCCGACTACTTCGGTCACTTTTTCCCAAGGTACCCATCGAACCTGCAGAATCCCTTCCTCTCGCTGCGGCGCCAATTTTTCGGTTCCACCATTTCTAAATAAATAGTAGTAAACAGTTTTGGCTACCAACTTCCCTTCCCATTTGTACAAATACTTGATTGGGGTTAAACGCGCTAATAGTTTCAAGTGTTTGATGCCGACTTCTTCGCCAATCTCGCGGATCGCAGTTTGGGATAAGTTTTCCCCTTTTTCAATCAACCCTTTGGGAAAGGTCCATTTGCCGGTTTTGTCCTGTATCAACAATACTTGTAACCTACCATTTTTACGGGCGGCGATCACTCCCCCGGCTGAAGTTTCATATTTCATGGTCACTCATTATATACGCCCCGGTCTATTATGTCACGAGAAATACGCGGTCGTTTTCTTTGACTTTGCGTTCAGTTTGGATACCCACCACCATCCCGACTTTGGCTTCAGGTATTTGCTGGTGTTCTGTTTGCATTGAGTCGACACTTTGAGTAAATTCTTGGTCGTGACCGGAAAATTTGATCTTATCCCCGATCTTCAGTGTCTGTTTTTCTATCGCAACGATGGCGACACCGATTTTATCGTAGAAATGGGTCACCCGACCGATGGGAAGGTCCATTGTTATCACCCCCAATCGGAAAACATCTATTTTTCCCGACTTTTCCTAGCGTACCATCTCTCAACCAGGCCTTTTTTGATGCGCCCCAAATGATGCAGCGGAAGTTTAGCCAGAAGTTTGACTCGTTCCCAGTTGGGCCGGCGGAAAAAATCGTGCTTGAAATGCTTTTGAAACGAATAAGATCTCATAAGCCGCTTTTGTCTTTTTTCATTATATAATATTTTCGCTCGCGCAATTTGTCCGGTAAAAAACTTGCCTGGCTATATTTTTCATAGCCCTTGCCATACCCAAGTTCTTTCATCAGTTTCGTGGGCGCGTTACGGATAAAAAGGGGTATTGGCAAATTGCCAAACCGCCGCACATCTTCCTGAGCCAGGCGCAATCCATCATAAGCGCTACGGTCTTTTTTTGCCAGTGCTAAATAAACTACGCCGTGAGCGAGATTGATCGCACACTCGGGATAACCAATCACTTCACATGATTTAAACACTTCATTGGCGACCACAAGCGCGGTGGGCTGGGCCATACCGACATCTTCAGAAGCAAAAATCACCATCCGGCGGGCAATAAAAAGTGAGTCTTCACCTGCTTCCACCATCCGAGCTAGATAATAAAGAGCTGCATCTGGTTGGGACGCGCGCATAGATTTGATAAATGCAGAAATAGTATTGTAGTGTTCTTCGCCGGCTGTATCATATAGCAACTGCTTTTTTTGGAAAGCTTGTTCGATGTCAGGGAGTTTAAGTGTGGGTTTAGGATTAATACCAGCGGCGATCTCAAGAGTAGTTAAAAGGATCCGGCAATCGCCGTTGGCAGCTTCAAGTAAAAAGGCTAAAGCTTGTTTATCAATTTTCTTCCTGATAGATTTGAGCGCTTTTTCGGCAATTTGCAAGAGTTCCTCTGTGACTAACTGCTTGAGTACGTTGCACCGATTAAAATAATCGTGCCTTTTTCTACATGCGGTAAAAAAGCATCTTGTTGAGCTTTGTTAAAGCGGTGGATTTCATCTATAAACAAAATCGTGCGCTGGTGGTAATGGCTTTGACGCACCGCCGATTCGGCTACGATTTTTCGGACGTCATCAAGTTTGGCTGTCACTGCGGAAAGCGCGACAAAATGAGCTTGGATTTTGGTCGCAACTAAATGCGCGAGTGTAGTTTTACCCGATCCCGGCGGCCCCCACAGGATAAGGGACGGCAACATGTCGCGGGCCATGAGCTTAGTCAAAATCCCATCCCGACCCACGAGATGCGCCTGTCCGACAAAATCCTTAAAATCCTTGGGACGCAAAGTCTCGGCTAGAGGTACACCCGTATTCATAAACCCATACTAATCCGAAGAATAGCCGAAAGTCAAGCGCTGATTTATCTTTTTTTTGCTTTACCTAATATTGCATTAGTTCCATCAAGAACTTCTTTTATTCGGGCAAGCGCTTCAGGAGTTTGGTTATCCGGCAAACTTATCATAAGTGAGGAAAAAGCCTGTGCCATAGAGACAATGTTTACAACATAACCTCTTTTGTACAGTTCTAGTGCTAGATCAATGACTCCTTTCATCGCTCCGATAGCTTCAAAATAACACCCCTCTTCTCCAGGGCCAGACTGAAACTCACCCAATACCTGATTAAATTTTAAAAAGGCCAACCTTTGTGGATCGGTTTCATCTCGAATTGCCATAAGTTGGCCAAATTTTAACAAAATTTGTTGTTTTTTGCATCCCTAAGACCTAAAATACATACATGTCTCAGTTTAATACTGGATTTTTGGAAGTGATTTGCGGTCCCATGTTTTGTGGTAAAACCGAGGAACTCATCAGGCGTGTCAGGCGCGCTATTATTGCCAAAAAACAGGTACTAGTTTTTAAGCACCAGTTGGACACCCGCTATGTCAAACGCAATTTGATGTCACATAGCAAAATCTCGCACCGTTCCAAAGTAGTAAAAAGTGCCAAAGATATTCTTAAAAAAATTACTCCGCGGACTCAAGTAGTGGCCATAGATGAAGCCATGTTGTTTGGGACTGAACTTATTACTGTCGTGGAGAAATTGGTTAACCAGGGAAAACGGGTGATCGTTTCTGGCCTTTCTTCAACTTTTGATGCGCAACCTTTTGAACCGATTCCGTCCCTCATGGCTGTAGCTGACCGCGTCGACAAACTGTCTGCAGTTTGCAATAATTGTGGAAAAGAAGCCATTTTCCATAAAAAACTGACCAACAACCATATTGATGCCTTAGCCATAACTGCAAAGCACGTTGGTGAAAAAGATATTTATGAGGCCAGATGTCGGCAATGTTTTAATTTGGATTAAGAAACAATTTTTTCCCAGGGAAAACTATCTCTACCAAAATGACCATAGGCTGCAGTCTTTTGGTAAATTGGCCGGCGAAGCCGTAAGCCTTCAAGTATTCCGGGAACGGATAGGTCTAAAAGCTCGGCCGCATAATCCGCAATCTGTGATAACGGTTTTTTTTCAGTGCCAAAACAAGTAATTGCCCGGTCAAGCGGTTCTCTTTGGCCAATGACGTATGCCACTCGCACTTCACATCGCCGTGCCAGACCAGCAGCAACGATATTTTTGGCCAGATAACGACAAGCATAGGCGCCGCTGCGGTCGACCTTTGTCGGATCTTTTCCGGAAAAACAGCCTCCACCGTGTCTACCCATAGCTCCGTATGTATCCACAATGATCTTCCGCCCGGTGACGCCGGTATCTGACGCCGGCCCGCCGATGTCCCATTTGCCAGTGCCGTTGAGAATGATGTTTTTGCCATCCGGCAGTTTCATTTTGTATTTGACCAGTACTGGTTCAATCACCAAATCAATAAGTCCTTGTTTAACCTCGGAGGGTGAAATTTTGGGGTCGTGGGGTACAGCCAAAACCACGCTTTCAATATTTTTGGGCCGGCCGTTCTCATACGCCACCTTAACTTCGCTTTTGCCATCCGGCCGCAAATAGGGTAACTTCTTTGACTCCCGCATTTTGTCCATCCGTTCTACCAAGCGATGAGCTAGGATGATCGGCAGGGGCATAAGTTCTGGCGTTTCATCAACCGCAAACCCAAACATCATTCCTTGATCTCCGGCGCCACCGGTATCCACGCCTTGGGCAATATCAGGAGATTGTTCATGGATATAAACGGAAATCGGCGAAGCATAGGAAAAGTTATAAATGTTTTTAGTGTAACCTAAATGTTTGATAACATTACTGGCAATTTCGGAGTAATTCAGTTTTTTTGGACACGTTACCTCGCCTGCTAATACAGCCCGATTTACAGTGACCAATGTCTCAACAGCCACTCGCGATTTTGGATCAACCGCAAGTGCTCGATCAACAATCGCATCGGAAACTTGGTCACAGATTTTATCCGGATGTCCGGCCGCCACTGATTCGGATGTAAAAAAAGTTATCATGCTCCTCCTTCTGGTGTAAATAATCTTTTTATAAACTCTGCTTTAGCTTTGTCTTTATAATACTTATATTCAAAAAGTGTTACCGGCTTTGGATCCAATGGTTTTTGGCAACCTGGGCAGATCATTGGATCGCCCGGTTTGAATTTAAATACTTCTACCTTCAGCGTATTTGAGCAAACATGTGCTGCTTCGATAAGATTCATGACTTTCACTGTAGAAATCGAAAAATACCAAAAAAACTCTCCAAAAGGAGAGCAATTTGTGATTTCCCAGTATCTACAGGCCTATCAACCCCCTATGGGCTCGTTGTGGCACCGTGTCCTTCGACTTCGCTCAGGATCGGCTTGCCGGACGGATCGACCAGCGAGTTCTGTCCCCGTCACTCTTGATATATTCAGTTGTGATCTTACATTACCTGATTAACTTTACTTCTGTCAAGACCCCATTTTTTTGCTAAGATGCAGTAAAATAGCCCGTATGATTACGTCGTACCTAGAAGCCAAAAATTATTTGGAACAATTTATCCCCACTCCTCAAACTACACACAACGACATGCAGCTTGAACGAATTGAAAAGTTATGTAACCTGCTGGAAAATCCCCAAACCCAATATCCGATCGTCCACGTCGGTGGCACTTCCGGCAAAGGCTCAACCGCTACCTTTACAGCAGAAATACTAAAAGAAGCTGGTCTCAAGGTGGGTTTGCATACCTCTCCTCATCTCGAACTTATCACCGAGCGCATGCAAATAAACAACAAACCTATCACCCAAGCCGAGTTTATAAAACTAGTAAATGAGTTTACTTCGATTCTTGGTAGAATTGAAGCTTTATACAAATTGATACCAAGTTACTTTGAGATATTGGTAGCTATGAGTTTGATATATTTTGCCAGACAAAAAGTAGATGCGGCAGTTATCGAAGTCGGATTGGGTGGAATGTTGGACGCGACCAACATTATACCTCCAAGTCTGGCAATATTAACCAATATAAGTTTGGACCACACCAATATTTTGGGCAAAACCGTTTATTCAATTTTGAAAGACAAAATGGGGATTATTAAAAAGGGGGCACCGGCGGTGGTGAGTAGCGTAACCCAACCAAAACTGCAAAAAATACTTATTGGTAATTGCCGTAAACTTAACGTGCCACTTTATTTATTAACTAAAGATTTTCCGCTCAGAAAGGAACAACTTGCTCTTCCGGGAGAATTCCAACACCAGAATTTTTCGCTCGCAGTCAAAGCTTGTGAACTGTTTATAAAGAAATATTTTCCAGCCAAAATAAAAAGTCTACCTCTGGCTTATAAAAAATCCGCCAGGTCAACGTTTATTCCCGGACGTCTGGAGATAGTTCAAAAAAAGCCTTTAATTATTCTTGATGGTGCACATAATAAAGCCAAAATGACCGCTCTGGTTACGTCACTTAAAAAGCTATATCCTGGGCAAAAATTTATTACTATCATTGCCGTCAAACAGGGAAAACCTACCAAAACATTGATCCGGCTGCTTCAACCGGTAACTGCTAAATTCGTATGTACGTCATTTACCCAGACCACAGACACGGGGCTACACACAAGCAATCATGCGTCAGCGCTTGCCCTGTTAACCTCAAAACCTACGGTGATTATTAATCAGTCTCCACAGGCTACTCACTATGCCCTAAAGGTAGCAAAGGAACTAAACCTTCCCATTCTCGTTACCGGCTCTTTGTATTTGGTGGGCGAAGTGCGTGGCGTGTGGATACAACCAGCGAGCCTAATATCATGATCACTATTTTTACCATTCCCCGCGCCTTTACCGGCCAATTTTATTTTATTCAACGTAACGCGATTAAAAGCTGGGTATTACTGGGAAATAGAGTCTTTCTGTTGGGTGATGCCGCAGGAGTCGCCGAGACAGCGGCTGAATTTAAAATTCAACATCTATCGAATATTAAAAAAAGCCCTTTCGGGACACCACTTATTTCTGATGCCTTTAGCCAGGTGCAAAAATTGGCCAAAACTTCGCTTTTAGCCTATGTCAATTGCGATACGATTTTGCTTTCAAATTTCATGAGCTCCATAAAAAAAGTCGAGTTGTCACAATTTTTACTCGTCGGTCAGCGCCAACCGCTAAAACTTGATCGAGAAATTGTAGGGACCCGCGCATGGGAAAACAAATTACGGCAACTTCTTAAAGCTCAGCGCTCCCGGCCGATCATGGGCAGCTCGGATTATTTTGTATTTCCAAAGACGACACAATTTGTGCTGCCTCCTTTTGCTGTCGGCAAACTCTACTGGGACAAATGGTTTTTTTACGCGTGCAAAAAACATCGAATTCCCTTTATTGATGCCACACTTACTGTCACAGCTATACACCAACAACATTACCCGAGCCTCAAAAGTCATGCATATGGAGAAACGAAACTAGGCAAAGAGACACAATCTAACCTGAAATTATTGGATGGTAGGATTTATGCCTTTACTATTTACGATGCCGATTACTTGTTGGCAAAATCAGGATTAATTAAACCAAGACTTACCTTGACCAAATTGATTAGAAATGGGGAAATTGCCCTCATCTTGGCCACGCAAAAGTTTGGGGTGCTATATCCACTTTTGCGATTTGTGCAGTTGGCCAGAAAATTGATCACGTGGTGGCGGTTAAGATCGAGAGATACATTAGCGCCCGGTCAAAAGCCGCGGTAAAATTTTGGCGACTTCACTTCTTATTTTATGAGCAAAATACCAATCAATAGTCCGGTGTAACCCTTGGTAAAATTTGACTTCAGGTTCCCAGCCCAAAACTTGACGCGCCAGATTGTTGTCCGCCACCCGGTTCAATGGTCCGGTCGGCATTTCCCGATGAGTGACGATTTTGGCTGAGTGGTGCGTATAATGTAAAGTTTCGCGGACCGCGTCCATGACTTGGATTCGTTCCATGGTTCCCAAATTGATAGCCGAACCGTCATCAATTTTTTCTCCTGCCAAAATCATCCCGCGGACGATATCACTGACATGCGTCCAGTTGCGCACTTGTTTGCCGTCACCCCAAATCACAAACGGATCGTGCTTTAAAAATGCACGGGCAATGATCGCCATCACCGCATGGTTTTCAACTCCCCGCTCGCCGTAGACTGTAAAAAACCGACAAGAGGCAGTCTTCATCCCCCAATCCTGGTGGTACGCCCGAAGCGTCATTTCTCCCATTAGTTTACTCCAACCATACATATTGTCAGCTTCATACGGCGGACCGACCCGATCTTCTACCAAATATAGCGCTTCTTTGGGATTCATTTGTAAGTAATTGGGGTAAACACAGCCCGATGAGGCATAGACGATTTTTTCAACACCGGCCTTTTTACCTTCCCAAAAGACTACTCCATCCAAAGTCAAATTGGTCGCACAGTCAGCTTGATGCGTATCGACGTAACCACGGCCACCATGATCACAGGCCAGATGAAAGACTACTTCTATCCCTTTAAGGGCTTTTTGGGCCATCCGCGTATCCCGCAGATCACCTTTGAGGAGGGTGATCCGTTTGTGCTTAAGATGATCTTTTATATTGACTAATTTTCCGCTAGAAAAATCATCAGCTACCCGCACCTCGGCCCCTTTGGCTACCAACGCATCTACCAGGTGTGACCCGATAAATGAAGCACCACCAGTCACAAGTACCTTACGTTTCCAATTCATAAAGTGTTATTTTTTTAGGCCCGGATATATTGACCTCGGCCGATGTAAGTCACATGATTTGGAAGATCAGCATGATCGAAAATCCGCCAACAATCAATAATTATTATTGATCTTCTGTTATTTTTTGTCAACAATTTTGGCAGCTCATATTTTATCATTAACCAAGCCGTAGTCACTATCAAAGTCTTACAACTATTTACAAGAGCAGTTAAACTAGTGGCGTAGGCGATGCGGGGATCCAATATCCGACGGGCATTTTCCAAAGCTAGAGGATCATAAACGGAAACCGCGCATTTTTTGTGCGCCAAATAGTTGGCCAGGTTGATTCCGACAGATTCGTCGACTACATCAGTCTCTGGTTTATAAGCCAACCCGATGACCCCAATTTTATTTTTGGGTGGAGTCGATATCTCAACCAACCTGGCGATCGCAGCTATTTGGGATTGATTGATCACATCAGTCTCCCGGGGAAGACCCAATGTCATTCTGTTTTTTTTGCCAAAAGCCCGGAGTGCCCGGTTATCACGGGGAAAACACGGTCCGCCATAAGGGACGGAGCCCAGTAAATACTTACTCCCAATCCGACTATCAAGACCTAATGCCTGTGTCACTTCCAAACTATCAGCGCCGGGCACCCGCTCGCAAAGTTGCGCCAGCATATTGGCAAAGGAAATTTTGGTTGTAATAAAAGTGTTCAGAGCTATTTTTGTTATTTCGGCATTGATCGGCTGCATACGTTTTATTGGTGGTTGATTTAGACAGACCCGGCGGTAAAATTTTTCCAGAATATCTCCGGATTTTTGGTCCGATTCCCCAATCAGAACAAAGTCCGGTTTGAGCAGATTATTTATCACATTGCCTAAAGCGATAAATGACGGGTTGTAACACAAACCAAAATTTTTCCCGATCTTTTTGCCGCTGCTTTTTTCCAATATTGGCGCTAAAACCTGCGCCAAAGATCCGGGAGATAGAGTACTCACAATCGCTATCACATGGGGTTGCGATTTCTGACGCAGTACTTGACCGATATTTTTTAAGGCGGCTGCAACGTGCTTCGGAGAAAACGAGCCATTACTAGTACTGGGAGTAGGCACAATAATAAATGTCAGTTCTGAATTTAAAATCGCCTCCGCAAAACTCGCGGTTGCCCGGATCCGGGCGTGATACTGCTTTAATAATAGCGCGAGTTTTGATTCGACTGAATTTGACTTACCGTCATTTAGGTTTTGAATAGTATTTGGGTTAAGATCAACCCCAATCACTTGATATCCTCGAGAGGCTACGGTCACCAAAAATGGTGTGCCGAGTTTACCTAAACCTACAACAGATATAGTCGGTAGTTTTTTGCGTTTCATCATTATGTTTAAAATTACTGTGCCTCATTTTGCCACAACATGAAATCCCGTGTCAACGTGACACCTGTCAAAACTCATGTATAATAACCGGAAAACAAATTGCTTCCGTAAATCCCAAAAACATGTTGACGTACAAAAATTTCAGATGGAGCATTCTCGTCTTTTTTTTACTGATTTTTGCCCTCCGGTTTTATTTTTCCCGCCCCATAAGGACTTATTGGTTTTATTCTGAAGCCTATGTGATGCGTTTCCAATGGTTGGACTCGGTAAATTTGTATTTGAAATCTGGAAAAATCCTCATGTATCCGCCCCAAGAGCGGCTGGAAGATGTGTCAACCGGCGAGGATCAAGGGTATCCATTTATCTTATCAATACTTGGTAATCTCACTGGCAAAAAAGAGATGACATTTGCGACTTTCGTCCGTTTCAATTACCTTTTTCTCATCACTCTTGGAATTATAAGTAGTATTCTCTTGTTCCTGACATTTGACCACATCGCCATCGCCCTTATCTTTTTTTATTTTTATCTACGTCTCGACATTTATTCTGGGGGGTTGGATCACCACTGGATGCTAGGCGCGCTCTTACCCTTTTATATTTCATTTCTCATGTTCTATATCTACTCGCGCCAAAAATTGAGCGCCTTCTGGCTAATTTTTTATCTTGGGGTTGCAGGACTAGCAAATATTATCCGTGAAGGCTACGGCGTGATCGGAATCATGATCCTAGTTGGCGTAGGGTTCATGATTTGGGTTATTGAAAAATTAAAATGGCGGCAAGTTTTCCGCGTGCAAAATCTGGTTTGGGGAGTCATTTTTTGGGTAATTTATTCTGCGCCCGGATGGACATTGGACCGAGTCCGCAACTTTCGCAACCAGATTTATTTTGACCGTCAAGCCTCTATCATGATCACCCACCACGGGTTATGGCATAATGCGTTTATGGGTTTGGGATATGTGCCCAACAAGTACGGTATTATCTGGAACGATGCTAATAATTTGCCATTCGTCAGGCAAGTGAACCAACAAGCTAATTATATGACAAATGAGTATTTTTCGATCCTAGGCAGTTTATACTTCAAATATGCTTTGGCCGATCCCGGCTTTTGGTGGACTAACTATTTGGCTAAAATTATCTCCATCCAACAATTTATTGCCAGTTTATTCCCACACGAGTTAAAATCCTTTTTTCCTCCATTTGTACGTTTATTGGCATTTTATGTCATACTTTTGACTACTTGGAGACTATCCCGAAGCAACAAAACTCGACTTTTGCTCACTAGCCTAATATTAATTTCGCTTGTCGCTTCCAGTTTGCCTGGAATCATCGGCCTACCGGCTCAAGCCTATTTACGAGGCTTACAATCAGCTTATTTTATGACCTGGATTTATCTTTTTATTTTGCTATATTTGGAGTTCATGTCAAAATTTAGACGCCACTATGTTTAGCCTGGTAATTCCTTTCTATAACGAAGAAGCCTGCGTCATCGATGTAGTGACCGGTCTAGTTAAAGCTGCTCGCCAGGCCAAAATCACATTACAATTCATATTAGTAAATAACGGCTCACGTGACCGAACAGGTTTTTTGATCCGTAAACTCACCCAAAAATATAATAATATTCGAGCGATAACAGTCCTCAAAAACCGCGGTTATGGACACGGAATCCGCCAAGGTCTTGTGCAAGCTAAAACTCCGTACGTCGGTTATATGTGTGGTGACGGCCAGATTGACCCCCAAGATTTGGTCAAGCTTATTCGGGAAATCAGGCGCCACCCTAAACTAGATTTGGTGAAAGTGTGGCGCAAGACTCGGTATGATGGTTTAAAACGAAAAGTCATTTCCCAAATTTATAACCAGCTTTTCCGCTCACTGTTTCAAATCCAAATTCGTGACGTAAACGGGACGCCCAAAATATTTAAACGCGCGCTTTTCGAAAAACTTGATTTAACTGCAGATGATTGGTTTATTGATGCCGAACTGATGCTCAAGGCCTCAACCGGGAATTACCTGGTCAAAGAAATCCCAATCCGATTTTTCCGGCGCCAAAGTGGAAATTCTTATGTAAAAGGAGTAACCTTATGGGAATTTCTGCGGAATTTATTGTGGTACCGTATCAAAACCCTAATTTACAATGAGTAATCCTCCGCTTCCAATAAAAGTGATCATTTTTTGTGGTGGCAAAGGCTATCGTCTGCGTGAAGAAACCGAGTTCCGCCCTAAACCTCTGGTTGAAATCTGCGGCAAGCCCATCCTCTGGCACATCATGAAGCGCTATGAAAAGTACGGCCTGACTGATTTTATTTTATGTTTGGGATACAAAGGCGAGATGATCCGGCAGTATTTCCTAAATTATTTAAGTACAAATAACGATGTAGAAATTGATATCAAATCCGGTGGCGTGACGGCGTACCCACATCTTAAGGATAATCCGCCCTGGAAAGTGACATTGGTCGACACCGGCCAAAACGCGATGACTGGTGCCCGTTTGAAGCGGGTGGAAAAATACATTGATACGGATTTTTTTATGTTGACATACGGAGATGGGGTAGCCAATATCAACCTCAAACAACTACTTCAATTCCATAAACAACATGGCAAAATCGGTACGGTCACCGGAGTCCATCCTTATCCGCGATTTGGCGAGTTGATTTATGAAAGAGCAGTTGTCAAAAAATTTTCCGAAAAACCGCAGTCCAAAGACGTGATCATCAATGGCGGATTTTTTGTATTTAATAAGAAAATTTTTCGCTATGTCACAAATAGCGACAGTTGCACTTTTGAACGCGAGCCTTTGGAAAAACTGGCCCGGGACAAAGAGTTAAGTTACTTTCGGCATACCGGTTTTTGGCATTGTCTGGATACTTACCGTGACATGGAACACTTAAATGAATTGGCCCATACCCGACCGGCGCCATGGGAGACCTAATTCATGAACTCCAAACGATTTTTTGCTAAAAAAACTGTATTAGTCACCGGCGCCACCGGTTTTATCGGCTCGCATCTAGTCCGGACTTTGATTGACGCAAACGCCCGAGTCACCATCCTCACCCGACCCCGAGCTTCAAGTTGGAGACTACGGGATCTCAATCACAAATATCAGACTCTGACAGCTGATTTGACTCATAAATCCCGACTGCGCCGAGTGCTATCCGACAAACATTTTTCAGTCGTGTTTCATTTGGCTGCCGAGACCAATCACGAACGCACGGGCAAATTTTTGGCAAAATCTTTTCGCGTCAACCTGGGTGGAACCATCAACTTAACCTCAAATTTACTTAAACAGCCACCGCAGGTTTTGGTGAATGTCGGTACTTGTGAAGAATATGGGGATCAAAAAACGCCTTTTTTTGAAAACTTACGCGAAAATCCGGTTTCGCCATATTCAGCATCAAAAGTCGCCGCCACCCACTATTTGGAGATGTTTCACCGAATATTTAAATTTCCGGTGGTGACGGTCCGACCGTTTTTGACTTATGGCCCAGGCCAACTTGGTGATTATTTGATCCCTTATTGCATCCAGCAAGCTTTACTTACTAAACCTCTGATCACGACCCACGGAACAAAAACGCGCGAGTTCCACTTTGTGACTGATATTGTAAACGGTTTACTCCTAACCGCAGCCACTCCCCAAGCCGTGGGCGAAATCATCGATTTGGGTACTGGTCAGGAGATTAAAATCAGTCAGGTAGTCAAAACTATTCTAGATCTGACCCATTCCACATCTACCTGGCAATCGGGAACGCTGCCAGAACGGCCAGGAGAGACTAAACGGTTTTATTGCCGAGGAGGAAAGGCCAAAAAACTTTTGGGATGGCAACCGCAAACCAGTTTGACATTAGGCTTAAAAAAAACTATCAATTGGTATCGGACTTATCTAAAACTGCAGTAGATTCTTGATGAAATTGGGCAAATGTCTGAAAGTAAAACGCACCATGCGGATCAACTTATGCAACTGCGGCCGGTACCAAAAACTCAAAAGTAGATAATATAACTGCAACTTGTAAGCTCCACAGCTTCCTGAGACCATCGCCCCCCAGTGGTATACCCCGGCATACGCCCGCCGTTTTAGTGACCGAATTGAAATTGGAGTACGGGGATTAGCTAAGGTTCGATTTATCACCATCAGTTTTGCTTTGACCATGGGCGTAACCATTTCCGAGCGGTCGCCTTCACTCCCTTGGTGATGCCGGTATTTAGATACCATTCCAAACTCGTGTTGCATCGGAAATTTAGCTCCGATCCGCACCCACATTTCAAAATCCGGACAAGTTGCCAAAGAAGCATCGGCAAATAAACCAACTTCCTGAAACATCCTACGCCTGATAAATGCCGCTTGCGCCGGGGGAACAAGTTCCACACAAAACAACCGCTCGTAGCTATACGGATATTTACCCACATATACATTGGTGATTTCACTTTTGTCGTTAATAAAGTATTCATCCCCATAAACCACAGCCGCTTCTGGATGTTTTTGTAATTTATTTACTCCCCAACCGCAAGCTCCCGGCATCAGGACATCATCTGCATTTAGTACTAATAGTATTTCGCCTTTGGCCCGCTGCAAAGCTTTATTTAGTCCATCTGCTTGACCGTGATCCGGCTCTGACACCCATTTGATGCGCTTACGGTATTTGCTGGCTGAATATTTTCGCAGAATTTCTGCGGTCATATCTGTCGAAGCTCCATCCTGGATGATATGCTCGACCAAAGGATAGTCCTGTGCAAGCACACTCTCAATACATTCGGTCAAATATTTGGCACTATTAAAACACGGCGTGACTATGGAAACCAATGGCTGCCGGTTTGTCCTTTGCGGTATAACTATCGTTGGCCTTTTCGTCGGTTGTAAAGGATGTTTAAAGTCTGGGAAAAAGAACTGTGTTTTTGGGGTTTTTTCGTTAAGAGAAAACCAATGCCAACTCGAAGTGGGTGAACCCATTTCCCGACCCAGGTGTTTCACGAATTCTGCTTCCCGCTCCTTTTTGGAAAATACCGTCTCGCGCACTTCATGTTCAACACTGTGGATGGATAGGTCGTTTTTGCGCAAAAAATCGTGAAGAGGAATGACTTCCTCAAAAGCCGAAGCCATCGTATCAATCACTAGATACGGTCCATCTGGGTTGTCTTCATTGTATCCTCGCCAAATACCGCGGTGTTTATAATCCCGAAGGTGCGTGTGGTGACGGATATCCATGAGGTCATGCACCATCACTAAATGTTCTCTCCCGACAAATGTTGGCAGGATGCTACCCAAAACGCACTCGGCCACATCCCAACCATGCGCATCCCACACAAACAATACTTTATCATTCTTTTTTAGCAATTGCTTTATCTCCACATCAAAAATATTTATCGTCCGGGCATCAAGTTTGGTAAACCAATCGCTAGGAACAATCTTGGCTATCCGTTGGCTGACTTTTTCCTGCCAATCGTTAGATAAACAAATACTTACCACAGAGCGCGTTTGCGGAAGTTGATTGGCTGCTTCAGTCAATACCGCCGTTGAATTGCCATAGCCTCTACCCAACTCAATGATCAAATTCGGCTGAAACTCCAAAACCGTAGTAAAAACTTGAGCATATTGAGATAAGCCGGAATCGGAAATGGCATTAACTGCTTGACTTAAGGCTACAAGACGTGGCCGATAGCGAAATAGTTTTTGTCTTTGTAGCCACAGGGCCCGGCCAGTTGAAAAGGAAAATTGTTTTTTGCGTTTCATAAAATTAGTTCATATAAACTTAGTTTGCCAAAACTTACTTAGTTTGGGTTACGAAATGATAATCCAAGTTTTGGATTATTGGTTCCCTCTCTTCGTAAGAGAGGGTTAGGGTGAGTTAGTTGCTTTTAAGCAACTCCTCCTAACCTCCTCTTCTGAAGAGGAGGAAACTATAATCCGGAAGTTAACTTCATTTCGTAACTCAGGTTACTTAGTCAACTCCCATAGCGTTTTACTGATTTGTTTGGGCCAAACTCTTTTCTGATTCTTCCCGCCCCAGGGAAAGTAATGTTTTAATCTAGTTG